>CAYNQP010000449.1:0-3930 GCA_964399325.1 uncultured Pirellulales bacterium | reverse complement strand
CCTCTGGCCGCCTTCGAAGCCTCCTTCAAACATGAGCAGATGATCACGAAACGTATCAACGACCTGGTCAATCTGGCCCTTCAGGAAAAGGACCACGCCACCAACGCGTTCCTGCAATGGTTCGTCAACGAGCAGGTCGAGGAAGAGACGTCGGTTGACAAGGTCATTCAGATGCTTAAGATGGCCGACAAGGCACCGAGCGTTTTGCTGATGATCGACCGTGAACTGGGCCGGCGAGTGTTTACCCCCCCGACACAGAAAGGAGCATGAGGCATGGGCGTGACTTTCAATGCCGATGAAATCTTCGAGATGGCCGAGGAGATCGAACGTAACGGCGCCAAGTTCTATCGCGAAGCGGCCGCCACAACCGCAGGAAAAGATCTGAAGGATATGTTCCTGCACATGGCCGAGATGGAAGACGGCCACTTGAAGGCGTTCCAGCAGATGAGAAAAGAACTGGCCGCGCGGGAGAAAGAGTCAACCACCTTCGATCCGGACAACGAGGCCGCTCTCTACCTGCAGACGATGGCCGACGCCAAGGGCCGCGAGGGAATGAAGGCTCCCAACGTGAAGCTGACGGGAAACGAATCCGCACCGGAGTTACTCGAGATCGCCATCGGTGCCGAGAAGGACTCGGTCCTGTTCTACGTCGGGTTGAAAGACCTCGTCTCCGCCCAGGCCGGCCGGGATAAGGTCGAGGCCATCATCCGGGAAGAGGTCAAGCACGTTGCCGATCTCAAACGCCAACTGACCGCGCTGAATTAGCACAGCGCCGGACATGGAGTTAGACGCGAATCTGCAAATAAGGAAGACCGTGACTATGAAATACCGATGCACGTTGTGTAGCTATGTCTACGATCCCGCCGTCGGCGACCCCGAGAATGGGGTCAAGGCCGGAACCAGTTTTGCGAACCTGCCCGACGATTGGGTCTGTCCGGACTGCGGTGCGCCCAAGGACCAGTTCGAGCCTGCCTGAGACGCGCCCACCCGTGCCGCCGGGAGAGAATCCGGCGGTATCGTCACTCTGTGAGGGTCAGGATTTGACGCCGCGCGGCGGAGTGTGGTCGTGCGCGGATGTCGAGGCCCGCAGAACTTGGGGGAACAGGCAACAATGGCTGTCCAAAATATTCAACCATCCGTGGCTGCGCTGGATATTGTCTGCGCAGAGACGCCGGCCCCGCCGACCGCTCTGGTGGTGTTCGGGGCCTCTGGTGACCTGGTTGGCAGGAAGCTGGTTCCCAGCCTGGCCCAGATTCAGGAGCGAGGTCTCCTGAGCGAGCATTTTTGTCTGTTGGGCTGCGGCCGGACCGAGTACTCCGACGAGCAGTTTCGCCAGATGGTGCGGGACGCTGTCGCCCAGAGCGGTACGGCGGTTTCCACCGGCACAGCAGCCACCTTCCTGGAAAAGCTCTATTACCTCAGCGGCGACTACAGCAATCCTGCCTTCTACAACCAACTGAAGAGCAGGCTCATCGAACTGCGGAAGAAACACGGCATCGAGGGCTGCAACGTGTTCTACCTGGCGGTGCCGCCGTTCTTATATGGCAATATCGCCGAGCAACTCGGCGCCTCAGGTCTATCCAAGAGAAACAACCCCGGCTGCGCGCGATGCGCCCGGCTCGTCGTGGAGAAACCCTTCGGCAGAGATCTTCAGACCGCCACCGAGTTGAACGATATCCTCCGCGACGGGTTCGACGAATCGCAGATCTACCGCATCGACCACTACCTGGGCAAGGAAACCGTCCAGAATATCATGATCTTCCGTTTCGCCAATGCCATTTTCGAACCGGTCTGGAACCGCAACCATATCGACAACGTTCAAGTCACCATCGCCGAGACCCTGGGCGTGGAACACCGGGCCAGTTTCTACGACAAGACAGGCGCCCTTCGGGACATGTTTCAGAACCACATGCTCCAAATGGCGGCGCTGGTGGCGATGGAGCCGCCCATATCGTTTCATGCCGATCATATCCGCGACGAAAAGGCCAAGCTGTTGCGTTCGATCCGACCTTTCAGATCGGACGGCTGGAACAGCTCTCTTGTGCGAGGTCAGTACGGTCGGGGAATCATAGACGGCAACGAGGCGCCGCCTTACCACTCCGAGGATGGTGTGGCCCCTGACTCCCCGACCGAAACGTTCGTCGCGGCCCGATTGTTCGTGGACAACTGGCGCTGGAAGGACGTCCCCTTCTATCTGCGGACGGGCAAGCGCCTGGCGAAGAAGAAGACCGAGATCGCCGTGACGTTCAAACAGGTGCCCCACTCGCTGTTCAGTTCTATCGGGCTCGACGAGATGCCGGCGAACGTCTTGGTGTTCAAGATTCAGCCGGAAGAGGGCATGTCCCTGCTCTTTCAGGCCAAGCGCCCCGGCTCGAAGATGTGCATGGGAACGCTGAACATGAGCTTCGGCTACAAAGACATTTTCGGCGTGGATATGCCGGAGTCGTATCAGCGACTGCTCCTGGACTGCATGGTCGGCGATCAGACACTCTTCACGCGCTTCGACGGCGTCGCCGCCGCCTGGGAGCTTCTCGACCCGGTGCGGAAGATGTGGGAAGCCGACAAGATCGCGCCTTTCGAGTATCCCGCCGGCAGCGACAGCTTCCCGCAAGCCGACGCCCTCCTGGCCGCCGACGGCCGTCAGTGGCGCAGCCTCTCAGCGCCATAGGACTACAGCCCGTGACGACGCATCGTGAGAGCTTGTCACCCCGAGCGTAGCCGAGGGGTCCGGCCAGGAGTGATGCGCACCTCCAATTCGCAGCCAGATTCCTCGACTGCGCTCGGAATGACACCAAGATGGGCTCGCTCTTGTCAAACGGCCCGAATGAAGGCCTCGATATTCTCGGTGGAGACGTCGGAGGGGACGCCGCCGCCGCAGGAGAGGATGATGTGGCTTCTGTCCGTCAGCGGTTCGATCGCAGCCCTTACGCTGTTGGCCACATCTTCGGGTGTGCCCTGGGCCAGGACGTCGCGGGGCGGGATGTTGCCCAGCAAGGTTACCGTGTTGTTCGTGAGTTGTTTCATCTCGCCGAGAGAATGCTCGAAGCTGAAATTGAACAGGTTCACCCCGATCTCCGGCAGGAACGGCGCACAGACAAGACCCCGCGCATCGTTGTGGAAGAACCGCACGGGCACGTCGAGACAGCCGAACAGACGCCTCAGATAGGGCAACGCTGCTTGCTTGAAATCGGCCTCGCCCAGAAACCCCACGATATCATCGAGAATGAATATCCCCTCGATGGACGGGAACCACTCCTTCTGAAGCGCCAGCCATTCGGCGGTGAAATCCGTTATCAACGTCAGGAGCTTCTCTATCGGCTCCGGATCGGTGCGCAGCGCCATGAGGAACTCGGTGGTGCCCATGAGAAAAGAGGCGATGTTCAAGGGACCACGCGCCACCGCGAACCTGATCCGGTGCCCTGCCTCTTCTTCGATGCGGCCCTGGTGATGCTTGAGCCTGCGGAGAACAAAAGGCAACAGTCCATCAGTGCCGGGATCGGGCTTTGTCAGCCGCGCGATATCTTCCACGGATGCAAGGATCTTCTGGGCATAGGGCAGGTCGTTCTCGGCCCAGCGACACTTGGCGCCGAACGCCGAAGGCTCAGTACACATGCCGAACTCCGACCAGAAACCGGGCAGGAACATGACATCGGGAAAAGCGCGAACCGCCTTGAAATTGGCGTCGAGCCACTTGGCGTCACTGCTGTAGTAATCCAGCGTCGATATTCCCGTCCAGCCGGGCAACCAGGGGCTGTCAATGACGAACCCGACAGGAAGTGGATCGAACACCTCGCCATTGATAACCGCCAACAGTCTTTCCCATTGCTCGTTCGTCATCGCTGTCCCAATCCTTCCAATATACGTTATAATCGCGTGATCTCGACCTCAGCGCCAGACCGTTCGGCGGAAGCATAGGCGCTGTAGATGGTT
>CAYNQP010000448.1:0-3934 GCA_964399325.1 uncultured Pirellulales bacterium | reverse complement strand
TCGGCCAGAAGGTCTTCGCCGTCGGGAATCCCTTTGGCTTCGATCAGACTCTAACGACGGGCGTGATCAGCGGTCTGGGTCGAGAGATCGAGTCAGTCACAGGCCGGCCCATCGACGGGGTCATTCAGACGGACGCGGCGATCAATCCGGGCAATTCGGGTGGTCCGTTGCTGGATAGCGCCGGGCGTGTCATCGGCATCAACACGGCGATTGTCAGCCCGTCGGGGGCGTATGCCGGAGTCGGATTTGCCGTGCCGGTCGATGTGGTGAACCGCATGGTCCCGCAGATCATCCGCTACGGACGCGTCCAGAAGGCCGGCCTTGGCATCAGACTTGCGGAGGATTTCATCGCCAGACGTCTTGGCGTCGAAGGCGTACTTTTTCTGGCGGTGACGCGGGGCAGTACGGCCGACGAAGCCGGGCTACGTCCAACCAGACTGGATGCGCGAGGGGCCATTCTACTCGGGGACGCGATCGTGGCAATTGATGGCCAGCCCGTGCGACAGTCGCGAGATCTTTTTCGTATCCTTGATGCCCATGACATAGGCGATACGGTGGCGTTGCGGATTCGCCGCGGCGAGGACGAGATCAGTTTGGATGTCATGCTCCAAGCTCTCCCGTGAGCCCTCCGATCTGTCGATGCAGGAGGTGACGCACCCATCTTTTCTCTTGTTTTGGGCGGGTGCAGCGCGTAGATTCGGGTTCTCGGAGTCCGCAACAGACATTCGCAACCACAGCAAAGGGGAAAATGACGATGGAGGCCAAGACCATGCAACGACGCCAGTTTCTCAAATCCGCCGCCGCCGGGGTTGGACTGACTATCCTGCCCAGCGGCGTGCTCTCCGGCGCCAACGCGCCCAGCAATAAGCTCAACGTCGCCATCATCGGCACGTGGGGCCGGGCCGACGCCCATTTCGACGCGATCTCCAGCGAGAACGTGGTGGCCCTGTGCGATGTGCACGAAGAGCACCTCGCGCACGGCGCCGAGCGCTTCCCAAAGGCCAAGACGTACGTCGACTGGCGCAAGTGCCTCGACCAGAAGGGTTTGGACGCGGTGCTGTGCTGCACCCCGGACCATACACACGGCCACATTGCCAACTGGTCGCTGAATCGCGACCTGCACTGCTACATGGAGAAGCCCCTCGGTATCACCGTCGAGGAGGTCCGCCTGGCTCGGGCAAAATACATCGAGAAGAAAGGCAAGCTGGCCACGCAGGTCGGGACCCAGCGCCACGCGATCCCGAACTTCAACCGCGTGCGCGAGCTGGTCAAGGACGGGGCCATTGGTACGCTGCAGAACGTCTACACCTGGGGCGACCGGCAGATTCGGCGCGATGGCTATCCCAAGGTGCAGGGCGAACCCCCGAAGTATCTGCACTGGGACCTCTGGATTGGGCCGTCGCCGTGGCATCCGTATAACCCTGAGTACATCTCCCGTGAGCCAGGCATGAACTGCCTCAGTTGGAATATGTACTGGGACTTCGGTACCGGCCAGGTCGGCGACATGGGCAGCCATACGATGGATCTGGCCTGGAACGCGATCGACGCCAAGCTGCCCACCACGGTCGAAGGCAAGGGCGATCCGTACAATGCGGACGTGACCCCCGTCGAACTGGAGACGCACTTCGACATGCCGGCCAACGACTGGCGGCCCGCCATCCGCCTGGGCTGGTACCAGGGCGGCACCATGCCGCGAACGCCCAAGGACTGGGTCGACCTGAACAAGATCGGGCACGGTGCGATGTTCAAGGGCGATCAAGGTTTCCTCATTGCCGACTTCGGCTCGCGCCTGATCATCCCCTGGGGCAACGGTGCGGACATGAGCTACTACAATCGGCGCGATAAGGACGAGATGATCCCGGATCTGGGCCATTTCCAGAAGGAATGGACCGACGCCTGCAAGGGCAACCTGAAGACCTCGTGCGATTTCGAATACAGCGGCAATCTCATCGAGACCATGCTGCTGGGCCTGGTGGCCTACCGGGCGGGCGTGAAGCTCGAGTACGATCCCGCCGCCGGCCGCGTCACCAACGACGCCAAGGCCAACGAGTACCTCAGCCGCAAGTACCGCCCCGGCTGGACGTTAGACGGCTAGGCGGACGGCAGCGTCCAAGGCATGTGCAACTCGTTCCGGCGCAAGTCGAGATCGAGCGGTGGAGATTTGCTGCGCGCTGTGAATTCGCTTGACCTTGGCAGCGCCTTGCCTTAAATAGGCCGGGATCAAAAAACACGAGAATTTCATGGAAAGGTGACCGTGCGATGAAGATCAGCCAGAGAGCGCAGAGCGTGCCGCCGTCAGCGACGATTGCCGTGACCGCCCGGGCCAAGGAACTGAAGGCCCAGGGGGTCGATGTGGTCGGTTTCGGGGCGGGCGAGCCGGATTTCGATACCCCCGAATATATCAAAGAAGCGGCGATCAAGGCGATGAAAGAGGGCAAGACCAAGTACACGCCCGCGGCCGGTATTATCGAGCTGCGCAAGGCCATCGCCCAGAAGCTCGAACGCGACAACGGCCTCAAGTACGCTCCCGAGCAGATCGTCGTCAATATCGGCGGAAAGCACTCGGTTTACGAAGCGATGCAGGCGACGCTCGATCCGGGCGACGAGGTGCTGCTGCCCAGGCCCTATTGGGTGACCTATCCCGAGGCAATCAAGCTGGCCGGGGCGGTAACGAAGGTCATCGAGACAGACAAGAACAACAGCTACAAAATCACGCCCGCCCAGCTCAAGCAGGCGATCACACCCAAGACGGCCATGCTCGTGCTGAACTCGCCCAGCAACCCGGGCGGCTTCATGTATACGCCGGACGAACTGAGGGCCCTCGCGAAGGTACTCGAGGGTACGAACGTGTACGTCATGTCCGACGAGATCTATGAGAAGCTGATCTATGGCGATTCGAAGTTCATCAGCTTCGCCGCCCTGAGCACCGACGCGTTCGGCCGGACACTGACGCTCAACGGGCTGAGCAAGGCCTACTCCATGACGGGCTGGCGGTTGGGCTATACGGCCGGTCCGCTCGACGTCATCAAGGCCATGTCGAGACTCCAGGACCACATGACTTCGAACCCGGTGACGTTCGCCCAGTACGCCGCGATTGCCGCGCTCGGTCCCGAAGGCGACAAAGAGATTGAGAAGATGCGAGTCGAGTTCGAGAAGCGCGGCAAGGTCATGGCCGAGCGGCTCAACGGCATCAACGGTGTCTCCTGCGCCGAACCCACCGGGGCGTTCTACTGTTTCCCGGACGTCTCGTCCCACTTCGGGCGGACCATCGGCGGGGCGAAGATAGCCAGCAGCATGGACTTCGCCAAAGCCCTGCTGGAGCAAGCCAACGTGGCGGTCGTCCCGGGCCTGCCTTTCGGCTGCGGCGACAACGTCCGCCTGAGCTTCGCCTGCTCGATGGCCCAGATCACCAAGGGCCTAGATCGCCTGGAGAAGTGGCTGGCCCAATAGCGAAGCGCTCCCGATTCCGGGCGAGATCTCATCATGAAGGCCCGCCGGCGCCCTCCATAGGCTGCCGGCGGGGGTGCTTCTGCGCGCATCAGGCCCAAGAAATAGCTGTAAAATGGTAGGACAACACGGTAGAATAGGGTATCCTTAGGGATGCGAAGGCGGACCCCAGGGACTATCGTATTCGTGCCGTTGTCATGGCCCGTTTCCTCGTCCTACCACGCCGACCTTCGTAGCCCCACGAACATGAGTGTTCTTCGCCAGGTGATGGCTGCCGTTGGGCGTGCCGGCGGCACCCTGTTATTATTCATTTTGTGGAAGGAAGCGGAACATGGAGAGGCTGAGAGATTTCCGGATCGTCGTCATCGTCTGCGCTGTTCTCATGACCCTCTGTGCGTTCACTCAGGCCCAATACGGCGGCGGCACGGGCGAGCCGAACGATCCGTACCAGATATGGACCGCCGAAGACTTGAACGCCATTGGCGCC
>CAYNQP010000447.1:0-3949 GCA_964399325.1 uncultured Pirellulales bacterium | reverse complement strand
GGAAGCAGCGATCCCACTCGGCGAGTTCATCCGCCGTCAATCCGTCCTTGTGCTTCGAGGCAAACGGTGGGCAGGATCGAAGATTCGTCGGGACCGTGCAGAGGAAGGTTTTGGCCCCGCTGTGCTGAGCGGTCCGCACGATATCGCGGATGTTGTCGCTGAAATGTCGAGAACAGCTCTTCATCTTGCCGTCATCGCGGGCAATCTGGCTCGTGAGAAACGTTTCCATGCCTTGCCACTTCCGCTCGGACCCTTTCGGGGCGTGCAGAGCGCCGGTGACGTTCGCGACGAGTTGTCCGATGCGTGTTTCCTTCTTCGCCGTGATGGCGGCATTGATAAACGCCCTGCTCGCATAAAGCGCAGCCGGCAGAGTCGGCGGGCCATAGGGCCCCACCACCTCGTTGTTGCCCATGTAGACGATGAACAGGTCAGGCTGATGGGCCGCACAATCTTGGGCAATCCGCCTGGCAACATGAGAGTTCATACTCGTCACAGCGGCATTGATCACTTCGAACGACGTTTCCGGCGATTGCTCGTTGAGCAGGATCTCCAGTTGTCTGCAAAACCCGTAGGCCGAATCGGGATCGCCGTATGCCGCCGAGCCCCCGAGCACGAAGATGCGGATCGTCGCTGGGCCCTCGCCGTCGAGCACGCAGGTTTCAGGGGTGCGGGAAAGCTCCTTCGGGACGAAATGCTCGCAATAGCGCTGGTTGGTCAGATAGACCTTGTCCCCGCCGGACTTCCAGGGGATGAAAAAGCCCCGCGGCTGACCATATCCGACGAGCGCCAACACCAACTCGACCAATAGGAGAAAAACAACCGGACTGAGGACCGCGGCCAGGAGCCGCTTCCACAGGGCCGGTTTCTTCAGCGATTCGCTGCTTTTCTTCTTGTCGTGGATGCTGTCTGTGTTCTTCATGCCAATCCAAAAACCCGATTCTACTGCATTCCGCGTGTTTCAGCAACCTCAAGCGCCGGCCATCGCCAGCAGCCGCTGGGCGATCTGCCCCGCCGCCTGCGGGCGAGCCACCTGCCGGCACGCCTCGGCCATCAGGCGTCGTCTCTTATCATCGGCCATCAGGCCCTCCAGCTTTCCCCAGAGCCCGTCCGCCCGGTCCTGAGCGTCGGCAACATCGTCCACAATGACAGCGGCCCCCGCCTCGACCAGCTTGGCCGCGTTGAGATACTGATGCCGGTCCTTGTGGTACGGGTATGGCAAACAGATGCTCGGCACCCCGGCCACGGCGTATTCGGCCACGCTGACGGCGCCGCTGCGCCCGATGACCAGGTCCGCCGCGGCGAAAAGGTCGGGCATGCCATCATAGTAGTCCAGCACCCGGTGCGAAATACGGACGCTTTCGTAGCGGGCCGCAATCGCCTCACGACTATCAAGACCCGTCAGATGAACGATCTGCCACGTATCGGCGAATCTCTCCAGCTTGCCCAGCAGCAGACCGATCGCCTCGTTGATATTCGCCGAGCCGCTCGACGCCCCCGTGACCAGCAGGACCTTCTTGCCCGCCTCCAAGCCGATGTCTTGAACCGCCCTTTCCGGCTGCGGCCGGGCAAAACCACTACGCAAGGGACATCCCACGGCATTCACACGATATGGCACCCCCGCCCCCGGGGGTGATCCCAGCCGAGGGCGGCTGGGCCACATGCGCTGGAACTGCCGCCCGACCTCCTCGAACTGCACGAAGATCTCGTCGGCCCAGCGAGCACTGAGCCGGTTGGCCCGCCCGGCCACGATATCGACATTGACGACCGCAACCGGAACGCCCAGCTTGTGCCCTGCCATGCACACGGGAGCCGCAACAAATCCGCCGGCCCCGATCACAACCGAGTTTGGGCGGCCCGCAATGATGGCTTTGGCCTGCTTATAGCTCTGTCGGAAGGTCGAGAAGAAGCGAAGCAACCGTTTCGGATCGAAGTACAATCCCGTCGCGGGCAGCGCCGCGTACTGGAAGCTGGTAGTATCGAGAATCCGCTTGTCGATGGGACGCATGCTGCAGAGAAAGTGAATGCGGGCCTCGGGCCGACGCGCAACGATCTGCTCCGCGACCGCCAGGGCCGGATACAGGTGTCCCCCGGTCCCGCCTCCCGCAAAAAAGAACGACACGTCGCCCACAAACAGCCTCCTTGCCTGTTGCCTTCATACAGCCGTACCCATGCCCGACACTGGAACCACAACTCTCATCTTAGCCACAGGCGCTCCAATTTGTACACCGTTTTGTCAAATCGACCCTGCTTCGCGCGCGAGGTCCGCCGGCGGCCAATGAAACAGAGATTTCCCAGGCAAACGTATGGTCAGCGTTGGCAGGCATCGGTGGGTGCATTACAATAGCGAGTGTGGTGCCGTTGACAGGGATTTCAGGAGCGATGTGACCGGCGGACCAGCCGGTGGATTCGAATAGCTGTTGCCAAGGGCGGATTGTCATAAAGAAACGGGAGGTCATCTCGGGATGTGCATGCTGTGGCCTGAGTCGTCGTTGATTTCTGGCGGCCGGGTGCGGAGCGTGTGTGGGTGCGGCCGGACTGCTGGCGATCCCGCGCGTGGCCCGGGCCGCCGAGGACAGCGGTAAGACGAAAATCCGCATCATCTACTCCCTTCATGCGCCGCAGCAACCCGGCCCGGACTGGCCCAACGTCGGGTTTGACTTCCGTCCGGTCATGCAGCGCGTCAACTCGACGTTGATGCAGCAGTGCCCCGGCTTCGAGTTCGTCACCTCGACGGCGACCGGGCCGGAGCAGGCCGAGGAGATCCTCGAAAAGGACAGCTCGGCCGGGATCGATGGCTACCTCATCTACCAGTTGAATTGCTGGAACCACGTGGTCCAGGCCATCGCCACCTCGGGCAAACTCGTGCTCTATGCCGATTTCCAGTACGGCGGCAGTGGCGGCTTCCTTGTGTACACCGCTGGTTTCCTGCGCAGCCAGACGCTCAACGTGGGTTTCGTGGCCTCGTCACGCATGGATGACCTGGTCGATGCGGTGAAGTGTTTTGCATTGGTGAAAAAGGGTGGTTCTACGGCGGATTTCGTGGCCGCCACGACGCGGGTGCGCGTGGCGCGGACGCCCAAGGCGAGCGATCTGACCTTTACCCCGGACCCGCTGAAGACCGTATCAGTGGACGAATGCCTGGCCCGGATGAAGAAATCGAAGATCCTGGCCATCCGAGACCAGGAGTCGGGTCCGGCCGAGCCGGTGGTGGGCATCCCCATGGAACGGGTCTCGTTCGCGGAGATGAATGAGGCGTAGAAGGCGGCTGACAAGGACGAATCCCGTGCCGTCGCCGATCGGTGGCAAAAGAACGCCACCGCAGTCATTGATGTCTCGCGCGAGACGCTGGAGACGTCGGCCGCGATGTACCTGGGGATAAAGTCAGTCTTGCAAAAGCACGGGGCCAACGCCATCACGGTCAACTGCCTGGACGGCTTCTACGGCGGGCACATCCATGCCTACCCGTGCCTGAGCTTCCACGAACTGAACAATGAAGGCCTGATCGGTGCCTGCGAATGTGACATGCGTTCCACGGCGACCATGGTCACGGTCACCGCGCTGACCCAGGGCCGGCCGGGCTACATTTCCGATCCCGTCATTGATACGTCGAAACGCCAGATCATCTATGCCCACTGCGTGGCCTCCAACAAGGCGTTCGGGTCCCAGGGCCGCAAGGAGATTCTCTTTCACCAGGGCAAAGCGGTCGAGAACGACCCGGATGACCGGGCCTGTCGCACGAAGATCGCGGTCGAACCCGTCGGTGACATCGAGAAGCTTTTCGGCCAGTGGGACCAGTGGAGCTGGCATCGTGTCACCGTCTATGGCGACCTGAAAGAGCCCATCTTCGCGCTGGCCGACGCTATGGGCTACCAGGTGCTGGAGGAAGCCCAAGCCGGATCGCCGGCGCTGCGGCTGGCACGGGATTGAGTTCACAGCGCATAGCGAGCTT
>CAYNQP010000446.1:0-3981 GCA_964399325.1 uncultured Pirellulales bacterium | reverse complement strand
GCACCACGCCTTGGCACACGTCGATCGCGCGCAGGCACTTCTTGAGGTTCACGGGCCGGGAGATTTCAATTGCCGAGGCGCACGTGTGCGGCGAGAAGTGTCGCGCGGTCAGGTCGGCGTAGTAGTCGTCGATGATCTGCTGGTTGACGTTCCCGCCGTTCCAGAGGAGCTTCTTGTTGTTGACTATGTCGGTGAGTGTGTCGGCACCGGTGGCGTTGATGATCGCCATGCGCGGCACGCGGTCGATCAGGCCGAGCTGCTTCAGTTCGAGGAAAGCCTTGCCGAACGCGCTGGAGTTGCCGAGGTTGCCACCCGGCACGACAATCCAGTCGGGCAGTTCCCAGCCGAGGGCCTCGATGATGCGGTACATGATGGTCTTCTGGCCTTCGAGGCGGAACGGATTGAGCGAGTTGAGCAGGTAGAGCCCCAGTTCAGTGCAGACGTCCTGGACCTGGCGCATGCAGTCGTCGAAGTCGCCCCGGATCTGGATGGTCTGGGCGCCGTAGTCCATCGCCTGGCTGAGCTTGCCGAACGCGATCCGGCCGGACCCGATGAAGACGGTGCACCTCAGGCCGCAACTGTGCGCGTACAGGGCCACCGACGCCGACGTATTGCCCGTCGAGGCGCAGGCGCAGGACTTGGCCCCGACCATCATCGCGTGGCTGAAGGCCGCGGTCATGCCGTTGTCCTTGAACGAGCCGGAGGGGTTCAGCCCCTCGTATTGCAGGTGCAAGCGGTCCGACTTCATCCCCAAGTGCTCGGCGATCGCGCAGTTCTGCTGCAGGATCGTCTGGCCCTCGCCGATACTGACCTTGTGCTCGTCGGGGCAGAAGTCCAGCAGCTCCCGGAACCGCCAGACACCCGAGAAATCCAGCCGCTGGTCGCGGCTCGCCCAGCGCTTGCCAAAATCGCTGAGCTTACCCGGCACCGGGACCCGATCCCAGTCATACTGCGCATCGAGCAGGTCCCCGCACTTGGGGCATTTGAACATCGACTGCCCGCAGTCAAACTCCGCGGCACACGCCGGATTGATACACCTCTGAAACGCTACATCAGTCATTTCCGATTCTCCTGTAAGACGATAGACGAGGCATTATAGCCCATCGGCCCACCTTCCGCCACGCCGCACCGGCCGGCCGGTACGCCAAACTCGAAACTCGATTCCCGCCTTCGCGGGAATGACACCCCTGCGCAGGCAGGGGCGAAACAAGCCCGAAGGACCGAAACCCAATACCCCAAACGGGGGAAATTGGCTTTGTTTGGCATAGTCGCTCCGCGAAGTGTTAAGTCTGAAGTGTGAAGTTGGGAAGCCCGACACCGCCCTGCGCCCCTTGACACTTGAGACTTCAGACTTGAAACTCCGGCCAGTGGCCGGAAATTGGCTTTGTTTGGCTTTGTTTTCACAGGCCCACAATCCGCCCTTTTCAAACCTAACCGTCTTTCCAAACAGCAGTTAACCCTCATTTCGCCCCCTGCGGATTGGCTTTGTTTCGCACAGTAACCTGCCACGAATTGGCTCTTTTTTCGCCTCTTGCCCCATTTCCAACCCGAAACGGGCGAGAATCGGCTTTGTTTGGTGCCAATGGGCCTTCCGCTCGTAGCGAGCCCTGCCTCCGCAGGGCCAAGCTTGCCCCGTGTCGAAGGCGTCCCGCCTTCGCGTGCCGCGGGCATCCTGCCCGCGAAAGGGATGCAATGGCGGAATGCTGAAATGATGGGCACATGCCGCACACGTGGTGCCGGCCAATTGGGTTTGTTTCGCGAAACGGGGTTCTCTCTTCGGCCTGAACCCCGTTTTCCGGGCAGAAATGGGGAGATCTGGCTTTGTTTCGCATATTTTGGCTCCTCCGCCTCCGCCCGTACCGCGCTCGCGGATACAATGGCGGAATCGTGGCATACTGGACCGACACGGCCGCTCTGCCCCCGGCGGGACGCGGCCGAGGAACGTCTTCGGCTCTCGCCGGTTGACAGGGATTTTGGGTTCACTGGCCATGACTCGTTATTCCTGTATCTCACACCATGCCATTAGTTCTATAGACATCTTACACAGGCATCTACCGCCTGTCAACCCAAGAATCCGCCCCCTCGTCCCGCCAGCTACGCTTCACGCCGGCGCTTCACGCGACCCCGGCTGCCCCCCGTCTTATCCCTTCTCCCTGTTGCCTTCTCACTTTTCTCTTTTGACTTGTCTACCCCTTGCCTTCCGGCCGGCTTGTCCCTACAATACGGCTATGGAATCGTAGGCAGTGGTGTTCTTTGAGACGGAGAAAATGTACCTGACCCTTTATGGAACTCGGATAATTAAGACGTGACCCTGGTGTCTTTTAATCCGGTCGTGGCCCTAAGCCCCAGAGTCATGGAAGCAGTCGCAACGTACGAGACACACCCTGCGAATTTCGATGCAGAGACAGAAAGGACGGGAGACAATGATAGTGAACAGGCGAGATGGGAGATGGTTGCGTTTAGGTTTGCTATCTGTGGTGACGGTGGTTCTGTGCGGCTGCGACAATGAGGCCGATCGTCTGCAAACCGTTAGCACATTGACAGACCCTAACCTCTTGGTAGAAGCAGCACTGAAAGATCGAGGATGGGTGGTGGCCGAGGCAGCGCTACGTAGACTGTCATTGAAGCGTCACTTTGAGCAAATAGCGAGAAAAGCACAGAACTCTGAAGTTCGTGAACACGCGCTGTCCCTGTTGACTGATGACGACGTCCTGGCGGACATCGCATTGGACGAAAGCAATGTATGGGTCAGTCTGACTGCTACGAAGTGTATTACGGGAAGGGATGCACTCGAACGTGTCTTTCAAAACAGTCAGTTTCCCGCCGTTCGAGTGCTCGCCAACTACAGGCGGATGACAGGCGCAGAATCCGAATGTCGTGACCGACTCAAGAAGCACTGTCGTGCCTATCATTCGATCGCCAAGACAACTTCCGGCGAAAGACACGAATTTCTGGGAGGACGTCCGCCCGAAATGATAGCCCATTCGTCTTCGCTTCCGGAGATTATTGACATGCAGGATGTCATCACACTCCGGAAGGTAACCTCCGAACGAGGAGACGAACTTGTCCGAGATACTTCACGCCTTGCGTTCTTTGTGATGGACCCCCGGGTGCACAACCGCCTTGGGTCACCCCCTCTCCGGATTCGAGTAGAAGGTCTTCAGAAGTCGTATTCGTCACCCCAAAGGGGGTTGGCCAAAGTGCAAGGAGAGAGGATCATAGTAGTTGTCAACGCACCCTTTGCATGTGAGAAATCGACGGAAACCCTCTTCACGCCGTCCGTCCACTTCTCGCCGTCCCAGTTGGGCGTAAGCATTCGGGCGAAGTCGCTCGACACAATGGATATGATTTCCTCTATAGTCGAGAAGGTCGGATTCGACCCTGAAGACTTATTGTCAATCAGCAAAGGGTTGCCCTATTCGACATACCGGAAGGCGGTTTTGTCACATGCAAGTCCCGTCCACATACCTGAGGTGCTGTCCCGCAACGCAGAAGATGCGACAGACGCTGGCTTTCTGGAGAGTCTTGCCGCAAATAGTACGGACTCTGATCTGCAAAGGGCCGCAAGATGGGCATTGACTAGCGAGGAGAATAATCAACCACGCCCATAGATGTTGACATATGTCCTACCGGTGGGTTGTGGCTCCATACGGTAGTGGGGCTTGGGTGACTGTACCCCTTGCGTAGTACCATCCTAATGGTTAGGATTCCCGACATCAACGGTTTCTATTTTCGAATGTCTTGCCTTCCCTTTTGTTGCGGTTATCGTGTAATCGTCGGCCAGAAGATAAGGCTCTGCGGGGACGCAACCTGAGCGCTGGCCGGCCATCGGAGCAGAAGCCGGACCGCCCGTCGAGGTGACCCGGCTTTCCTTATGCCCCTTCTGCTCTGATGGGCAAAGCGATAAATCCCGGGGGGCCGGGGGACTACTAGGCTCTGTCTGAAAACTCACGAAATCACCTTTGGTCGGCCGATGGAAGT
>CAYNQP010000445.1:0-3984 GCA_964399325.1 uncultured Pirellulales bacterium | reverse complement strand
CACCTTGACCCATGTCTTCTGGAGGATCTGCCACGCCGCGTGCTCATCGTCCACGAGCCGTCGGATGTAGTAGAACAAACGCTTCTCCCACATCCGAACGAGTTCCTCCAAGGCCTCCCTCCGGCCCCTTTGGCACCGCAGCACCAGGAGTTCAAGATACGCTGCTTGTCGTTCAGTCACGGATTTTCTCCCTTTAACGGTTTTGCCATTATAGTCGCAGAAACAGCTCGCGGCGCGCAAGACAAACAAGAGATAGGTTGTATTTTCTCCAGCAATCAGGTACTGTGGCGGCGCAAGACGATCTCGATCCTTAGCCCAAACAACGTGGTCTGCCAACGCTGGTCTCTGAAAAGGCACGGGAGGTTGGATATGAGCGGTCTCTTTGGCGTCGTCTCAAAAGGAAACTGTTCCGAGACCCTTTTCTACGGCACCGACTACCATTCCCACCTCGGTACCGAGTACGGCGGCATGGTCGTTGTGGGGGACGAGTTCACCCGCCAGATTCACGATCTCAGTCAAACCCAATTCAAATCCAAGTTCTACGACGACTGCCAGCGCATGGTGGGCAATAAGGGCATCGGCGTCATCAGTGCCTTCGAAGAGCAGCCTATCTTCCTGAATTCGCGATTCGGGCCGTTCTGCCTGGCCACGACCGGCATCGTGGAGAATGCCGAAAGCTTGGCCGCGGGACTCCTGAAAAAGGACATATCGTTTGCCGAGGTCAGCCGCAAGGGAATCAACACCACCGAACTAATCGCCAAGCTCATCACGCAGGGCACCGATCTCGTAGACGGTATCGAGAAGATGTTCGGCGTCATTGAAGGCTCGTGCTCGCTGCTGCTGCTGAATCGAACGGGCATCTACGTGGCCCGCGACCGGTTCGGGTACACGCCTCTCGTGCTGGGCAAGCAAAGTGACGCATGGGCCGTGACCAGCGAGTCGTGCGCCTTTCCGAATCTTGGCTTCGAAACGGTCAAGTACGTCGACCCAGGCGAGATTCTCCTGATCAATGAGGACGGAATCGTCCAGCGTCGCCCCGGCAAGGGACGCACGACGCAGACGTGCGCGTTTCTCTGGATCTACACGGGCTTTCCGGCGTCGAGCTACGAAGACATCAACGTGGAGGTGGTCCGAGAGCGGTCGGGACGCCTGTTAGCCCGTCGCGATAAGGACATTCAGATCGATCTGGTTGCCGGCGTACCCGATTCGGGTCTAGCGCACGGCTTGGGCTATGCGATGGAGTCCGGCAAGCCCTTCCGGCGGCCGCTGGTCAAGTACACACCCGGATACGGACGCAGCTACACACCTCCTTCGCAGAGGACCCGGGACCTGATCGCCCGCATGAAACTGATCCCGGTCCGCGACGTGATTGCAGGCAACAGCATCGTTGTGTGCGAGGATTCCATCGTCCGCGGCACGCAACTGAAGAACTTCGCCATCAAGAAGCTCTGGGACTGCGGGGCCAAAGAGATTCACATCAGGCCGGCGTGTCCCCCGTTGATGTTCCCGTGCCCGTTCGAGTTCTCGACGCGCTCGATCCACGAGCTGGCGGCGCGCAAGGCCATTCGGCAGATCGAGGGACACGACCACTCGGACGTATCGGAATACATCGACGCGACCTCACCCAAATACAAAGAAATGGTCGAGGTCATCCGGCAGGACCTGGGCGTCACCACGCTGCGCTACCAAACGATAGACGATATGGTCGAGGCCATCGGCCAGCCCAAGGACAAGCTCTGCCTGTACTGCTGGACCGGCAAATGCCCGAAGTCCGCCTGCCGCAGGACCCCTATCGACATCATAGAAGCGAGAAAACCCTCCGCAAAAGGCAGAACCCGCGAGGACGACACGGTCCAACCGAAGCTGTGGTAGGAACTTGCGACTACCGGGGCGGGACGGCCGGATCGTTGACCAGAAGGGAGTCTATGCGAGTGGCCGGCTGGCTCCCGAACGCCGGCGGCTTGCCGCGAATCTTGTCGTCGCCATCCCAGGACGTGTAGATGTTGTCGTCGCCGAGGCTGCAATAGGAGCGCTTGGTGAAGTCAACGTGGGTATCAAGGTACAGCACGTTCTGGCCCTCGCCCTTATGGCCGCTGGCGTTGCCCGCCAGCGCCTGATCGAGTGTTCCATTGAAGGACGCCACGTCCGGCTTGAACTTCGAGAAGTCCCGCGCCTTGGCGAACGGTGAATCCATCCACGGGTTCCTATCGGCCGCCACCGCCAGGCCCGGCTCACTCGACGTCGTCAGCGCGTACACGCTGAAGGGCATGTGGTACGCGTAGCTGACGTGCTGGGGCGGATTTGGCCCGAAGTCCCAGAGATCAATGAGCTCGCCACGCGTACCATAGCGGGATGGCTTAAACTCGGTTGCCTGTTTGTCGCCCGTACACAGAAACGACTTCGGCGTTACCTCTGCGCACTTGACAAGCAGATAGAGGGCGGAACTGACCGACGCCTTGCTCGCAGTTGCGCTGATGCTGTAGGCCGCGAACCTGTCCCGAGCATTCCAAACGGTGGAACCCCACGTGGCGTTCCGGTCACCTGCCCTGGGCAGCTCGTCGTCGTAGATCAGCATCGCCTTGCCGATGCCGGACAGATTCGTCCCGCAGGTCATGGTGAACGCAAGGCTCCGGGGCGTGAGCGGTAGAACCACTCCGAGGAACAAGAGGTACTGAACGACGGGCACCGCGACACCTGTCCAGGCGAGTCCTTTGCCCGTGAGCCTGCCTCCGCTCAGTCCTATGCGGACGCTACTGACCACGCCGAGCAACGCAGCAAGCACAGCGGTGCCAAACGTGACAAGGCTGTATGTTTCGCGTATCAGACGCGGCGTGAACTTCGATGACGTGCGAATCAGACCCGGCAGAAGCAGAAAGCTCGCAATCGCCACCATGAAAGCGACAACAGCAAGGGTACTTCTCCCAACCGGCACAGAGTCCGTCGCCCGGAGCCGCATCCGTTCGGCGTCAGAGCAAGAGTCAGGGCACTCATTCTCGCCAGGCAACTTGTTCTCACCGGTTGGATCGGCCATAGTCCTCTCCGGTCAATCGAGGAGCGTCCCGGCACCGCCCGCGATACCAACGCGCGGAATCATCCGACGCTTCTGTTGCCAGTATACGGTCGCCGCCAAGCGGGCAGCAAGGCCTCTCGTCAGAGATTCTCGCTGACGACTCCGGGCGTCTTTGCCGGCGCCGCTACCGAGGCGGGACGGCCGGGTCATTGACCAGGAGAGAATCTTTGCGGTCGGCGGGCTGGCTGCCGAATACCGGGGGCTTGCCGCGAGTCTTGTCGCTGCCGTCCCAGAACGTGTAGACATTGTCCTCCTCGAATCCGCAACTGGAGACCTTGGCAAAATCAACGTGAGCATCAAGAAAGACCACACACTGACCATCGGCCTGATGAGCAGCAGAGTTGCCGGCGCGGTATCCCCCCTCTCTCCATTCCTTGGCGGAAGCTGCCTCCAGCTTGAGCTTTGAGAAGTCCCGCGCCCTGGCGAACGGCGAATCCATCCACGGATTGCGATCTGCCGCCACCGCCATACCCGGTTCACTCGACCTCGTCAGGCGAAACGGACTGTACTGCATGTGATAACTGTAGCTGACATGCTTGGGCGGTTCCGGGCCGAAGTCCCACAGGTCGGTGAGCTCCTCGCCTTGGACGTGGTATTTGGCAGGAACAAATGCGGTCGTACGCCTGTCGGCTGGACAGACGAATACGTCAGGCGTAATGTGGGCACTCCTGACAAGCAAGTAGAGACTGGAGCTTATGGTTGCGCTTCTACCGGCACGATCGGGATCAAGGGCGAATGCCTCGGCAAAGTCTTCCGCAATCCAGTTGGTGAGCCTGGGTCCCCATCTCGCGTCCGGTCCGCCAGCCACGGGCAGAACGCCATCGTAGTCTTGAGCGTAGGTCAGCATTGCATTTGAGATGATTTTTAGATTATGGAAGTATATTAAGTGTATTAGATTTAGGTTGTGACGGTTT
>CAYNQP010000444.1:0-3992 GCA_964399325.1 uncultured Pirellulales bacterium | reverse complement strand
CATTCAACAGTACCTTAAGTGGGCCACCAAATGAGTTGTCAGACAGAGCCTAGTATCCAAAGAACAAAGCACACGGTGCCATTGATGAGGAATGGCCCGCTCCGTTTGCAAATCTGCGTGCTGTCGCATTGTGGACAGCGCAGCGATCCAGGGTCCGGGTATCGCTGTGGCGTTCCAGTTGCACCGCCGTCGGGCCGCTCGGGCCTTTCCATCCCGCTCTCGCCGCTGTCCGCATCCGCCGCCATTCGTTCCCATCCCACAGTCTCACAGCATTGGCGTCGCGACTTCCGGTCAGGCATGGGGTCACGGCCGCCTCGGTCGATTCTATGATAGTCGCGCCCGCGGCCAGAATGCAAGCGCGGAAAGACCACTGGGAATGTCGCGCAGTCTACCGGCATCCCGCAGACATTCGGCACGCCATCCGGCCGAATTATTCCTCAACTACAGCGAAACCAGAAACCGGAAGGACGGCCAGTTCAAGTCCAGTCCCAGCGCTGGTGTATACCGATGACTGGAAGTCCGTAACTTCCACGCCATAGCTGCCGCCGGTGTATTCGATCTCCTGCTCTTCGGAGTAGGCTCGCTCGTTGCGGTTGTATTCGGCGCCGTAGGTCCCGATGCCATAGAAGGTGCGGCGGGCCACGCTCGGTGGGTCGTCCTCGCGATGGCGGCGTTTGAGGCTCTTCTTGTCACCGAGGTAGAGGCGGACGCCGAGAAAGGCATGGTCGTAGTCGTGCTGGCCTTGGGCAACCTCCGCAAAGAGGATCAGCCCCCGCACGGGTGTGAGGTATTCAAGCTGGGCCACGAGCAGTTCGTTGTCGAAGACATGGTTGTAGACGCCGGAGACCATCAGGTCCTCCAGGGGATAGTACCGCAATTCCAGGCCCGCGTAGAAATCCGTCACGTCGGTATCGATAAACGGCATGGGCCCGACGTCGTACTCGATACTGGCCAGGCCGGCCTATGCGGCGAGCGTGAACTTGTCGAGATAGTACTCCGCCTCCAGGCCACCCTGGAACGAATCGATCCCCTTCTCATGGACGGTAGCGGCGGTGACGCCGAGCAGGCCCTTGTCCCAATCGCGCCAGAACAGATGCGCTCCGGCGCCGTAAAAGTCACGGTCCGAGACGTGGGTGTAGAGGCCGTCGACCTGAAAGCCGAAGTTGGGCGCCAGCGGAAGACTGAAACTGCCCGAGACATTGTGGCCCTCGAACGAATCCATATTGCCGCCGGAATAGTTCAACTTCCCATTGATCCCGGAGACGGCCTCTCCGGCCATGGCCACGCTGCCGCCGACCACCAAAACGAGGATGACGCTAGTTCTGCACATGCTTCCCTCCGAATACCTGAAGATTCGCCCATGCGGGCCAGTCGCTGTCCATACATGCTGTGTGGGGGGCCATAGGCCCTCCCTCCGTCGCTATGATTGTAACCGAAATCGTCACCCGTAACAAGATACAACACCGGAGAAGCCTCGAGTTCACAAGGGGGACGAGGACGATGAAAGCTACTCGGATATTGCCATTTGTGGTGAAGCTTGCACTGGCTTTGAGCGCTACAGCCACTCCCGCAGCCTCGGCCCGCAGCAAGGCAAATCATCCGATGGAGTGCGAAACGTGGGAATTCTTGAGTTTTTCTTGCTCTGTTCGTAACATCGGCGCGCCTGGAGCGTCTGACTCCCCAGAGAGCGCTACTGTTAAAGCATGATCGACGACAACGCCATCCGCGAACTTGTGGTCCAGGCTCGGGCCGGGCATGAGCAGGCTATGAATACGCTGGCCCGCCGAGTCGAGGGGAAGGTCTATGCCTACATTTACCGCGTGACGCTGGACTCCGATCTGACGCAAGATATCTCCCAGGAGGTACTGCTCACCATGGTCCGATCGCTGAGCGGCTTCAACAATCCTGACCGCTTCTGGCCCTGGCTGTATCGCATAGCCCAAAGCAAGATCCAGCAGCATTTCCGGACAAAGCAGCGTAAGCCGGTCCGGCCGGACGCCAACGCCCTCCGGGACATGGCTCCTGAGAACGAAGCCGACTTCCAGGACGATGGGCTGCGCGAGGCCATGCGGCGCGAGATGATTGCGAAGGTCCTGACCGCCATGCGGCATCTCGGCGAGCAATACCGCGCGGTGCTGTCACTACGATGCTTCGATCAGTTGTCGTATGCCGACATCGCCGTGACGATGGACTGTAGCGAGGTCAGGGCGAGGGTTCTTTTCTACCGGGCCAAGGAGGCCCTGAAGAAGCGGCTCTCCCGGCAAGGCATCGGCAAGGGCATGCTGGTCGCCTGTCTCGGCGTCTTCGGCAAGATCACGGCCCCCGCGGAGGCGGCGGAATCGGCCGCAGCGGTAACGGCGGCTTCGACGCAGGTCGGCCTGACGACGGTGGTCATGGCAAACATCGCCCCGATTGCTGCCTTAGCCGCTGTCATCGCGATTGCCGTGGGCCTTGCGGCGTCGAGCAACAGCCCGGCTCCGGGAAACGCGCCCGCACCTACCCCGCGCCAAATCCACAGTCTTCACTTCACGACACAACTCGAATACACCGGACCGGAAGCAAAGAACAGCCTGACCAAGGGCGCCTACGAGCAGTGGTTCTACTTCCCCGATGACGTTGACGGCCCGCTGTTCTTTCGCATGCAGCGATGGAACGCCGCACAGACGGAGAGACTCTGCGCCTGGCTACAGGATGCACATGCCAACTACTACTACGCCAGCGACCAGAACAAGGTATACATCAACAACCACCGCGTTTTCTGGAGCAGTCTGAGGGTCAGACGACTCCCGAGCGACGACGCTGAATTCACGGCGTTCCTTGATCTGGCCGAGGGCGACATCGGGGACGTCGTCCACACCCGAGACCCGGAAACCGGAATATTGGCGAGTGCGATCGATTATCGGTTCAAGGATGCCTACGGTTTTCGCACGGACTACAAATATGATACGCTTGACGCCGAGACCTTTAGCGCTGACTGGCATTCCGACGTCCCCCGCGTGGACGAACGCGACGCCATGCACAAGCGTGGCTGGACGTACTTCCGGGTGAGCGGGCAGATCGGCAACCGAACCATCTCCGGCAGCGGTCGGATACCCTTCTTTTATGGGCCTGCCCAGCAATATCCCGCTTGGCTGAGCCTACAGGTCGGAGACGATATTGAACTCGTCGACTGTGACGACGGCGCGGCGATCCGCTCGGCCGGGGGCGACGTGGTCGCGACCTATCCAGCCGGGAGTTTCCTCGAGGGGCTGACCCGCCCGTGGATGGGGATGCACACGCTGGACACGGTGCGTCGAGATGCCGTGAGACGGCGGATTCGCTTCATGACCGCTCCCCTCAAAGACGCCCGCTACACCACCCTGACACTGAGGCCCGAGGGCACGCAGCTCACCAAGCTCATCTACGAGATCGATACGGAAACGGATGTCATAGATCGGATCGAGTTCGAGATCAACTACCAGCCCGCCGGCGAGCTGCGCTTCTCCTACCTCCAGGAAATCGACGACGCGCAGCAAGGCTTTGACCCGCCCCAGGCGCCCTCCGGTCCGGCCACAATGCGGAGAAAGGCCACCGACACCCTGTGGCTGATTTCGTTGGCGCAGAACGAGCTCAGCTCATAGGCGTCTCGAAATCTGAAGCATCCTCATTGAGACTCTGTCACAGCCTGCTTGAGAATCCTCCTTCCCGGCGGTATCACCGGCCATGAACGTGAGTACTGTCTGAGAACCGCACGACGGTCGGGACACAAAAGGAGCGTAAGATGACGCAGATACTTGCTCTCTCAGTGGCGACGGCATCTCTCACCTTGGCCTCCATATCTCGGGCAGACGGAGCGGCCGGAAACCTGGACATCTACTTCCTGGACATGTACGGAGGCGGCTCGACGCTGATCGTCACGACGCTGGGCGAGTCGATCCTGATCAGACACCGGCTCGCTTCGTCCCGAGCATCGCGATGTGGATCGCATCTGCCGGGCGTGCCAGGACGCCGGC
>CAYNQP010000443.1:0-3993 GCA_964399325.1 uncultured Pirellulales bacterium | reverse complement strand
TTCCAGGTCACGGCCGGGGCGGTCACGTCGAGGATTCCCAGAGACTGGCTGGCCCCATCCGTGGTCGGATGCCAGCTATCGGAGTATTCAAAACGCATGATCGCGGCCTCCAGCGGTGCAGCCAGCTTCAAGACCAGTTGTTCGCCCTTGTCGCCCAGGTGCCCCGCATATGGGCCCGCGACGGGAGCGTTTGCCCCATAGGTCGATTGAAATGCCGTCACGTCGCCGACAACCACTGTGTACCCGCCGGCCTCCAACGTCATCTGAGGGAACGTGAACTGGATGCCGTCCGTGAAGCGGACACCCGTCAGATCGAGTGGCACGTCACCGATGTTCTGTAGCTCAACATAGTCAAGGGCATCACTCCCGTTGGCATGGTACATCAGTTCCGTGACGCGTAGATTGTCCAGGAGGGCGAGTTCGTTGTCGTACGGGTACGGGGTCTGAGCGGTTTGCGCGACGGCGCCCTGCAATAGCGCCGAGATCAGGAAATCGCTGCTCGTCGTGGAGGCATTGAGACCCTGGATCGCCAGCAGGTTGTCTCCCGCATGCAACAGGCCCATGTCGTTCGTAAGGTCCAGGATCACGTCGAACGTTCCGGCGGAGGCCTCGTGGTTGCTGCCCTCTGAATCCCACTGGAGCGTTCCCGTGAAACCCGCCCGACCGACCTCTGTGCCGTTGAGATAGGCCACGAAACTGTCGTCGTAGCGCACGCCCAACTGCAGGCTGTCCAGACTGCTCAGCACGTCCCCATTCACACGGAATGGAATCCGTATGTAGCAGGTCGTGTTTCGTCCGTACATCTGGCCTTCGACGTCCAGGCTAATCAGGTCCTCGTAGCCGGTGCTTCGCTCGTAGCCGACTCCTCCCGGAGCCCCTGAAACACTGAACCAGCCGGAGTCATCGAACGCTACATCCGATTTCCAGTTGTCTCCCACCTGGTCGGCGGACGTCGGCACCATCGCCCGCTTCGGAGCGTCTTCAAGCACCAGCGTGACGGCGGTGATGGTCGTCTCGGCCGTTTTGGGATTCGACAGGCCGGGGGTCGGCAGGACAGCATAGACCAAGCGACTCTCGCCGTCCCCGGACCGCCCCTGCGAGACATCGGGTGTTTGAGGCCCGTAAAGCACTCTGTCAATCCCGCGCAGGTCCGAACCGAACAGCCCCAATGATTCTCCATCGGGGGAAAGCCTGAAGTTCACATGGCCCGGAATGTCCTGACCATCGGCGGTGAAGACCACGAAACCGTGGGCCGCTACGAAAGTCAGCGGTCTTATCTCATGCTTGTCGGGCTTGCCCGTTGGATTGTCCGTAAGATAGAACCCGCCCACATCCACGGGCCAGTCAGAGGGATTGTAGAGTTCGACGAAGTCGTGGTCGAAGAGTACCTCCTCGACCGCCAGCCACTCGTTGATCTTGACCGTGTCCGGATCACCCAGAGGGCCGGCGACGTTGTCCTGGCCGGGGGACGGAAGCGTCAGATGCCACTGACCGTCGTAACCCCTCCGGCCGATGGACTGGTCGGCAAGTTGATGGCCGAATTCAACCGAATCGACCGGGACGCCGGCACGATCATATAGGTACACGGCATTGCCCTCGGCATTGAGGCCAAAACCCAAATGGAGGCCGGAGGTCGCGGCATTGGCATCGGCAAGCAGGACCAGGTACTCTCCGGCGTTCATCGTCACCCCCGCCGGGAATACGAACTTGTCGGGTTGCAGCGGGTCATCGGTGAGCATCATCCCGGCGAGACTTATCGGCGTCGGGCCATCGTAATACAGTTCGACAAGATCGGGGAAAGTTCCCTCGTGGTCGTATGTCGCGTCGTTGACCGCGAGCACCTCGTTGATGACAAGCCGATGGAAAGTGACATCCACCGTCCAGGTTCGCGAGGCGTTCGGCTGCTCCTGCCAGCGACCCGCCGAGTTCTTGCCGAGCACGTGGACGGTATAGGACTGCCCGTCGCGAAGGCCCGCCAGTTCGATTGGGACATCCACCGAGCGTTCTTTACTCCAGGGACCATCGGGGGCGTTCAGGCTATATCTGTAGTCGGCAATGCCGGGACCACCGACCGTCAGGAGAGCGCCGGTCAGATACGTCACGGCCGCAGGCTCGCCCGAAACCGTTGCTCCGGCGGGAACATAAGCCCCCATGTCGAGACCCCATAGACCCGTGCCGCGTCCGGCCGACATCGATCGCAAATGAAAATCCTCGGGACCGGCGAACAGGGGATCGGCATCGATATTGCCCAGCCCCAGATAGTGCCACTGGGCCGGCATGATGGAGCCATCGACGGCAAGTTCAGCGGGTCCGTAGGTGGGCTGGGGATCCTGGAAATAGTCCTCGAACACCGCGGCGTTGTTCCAGAAGATGCTGTTGGCCATGTAGGCGCCCAAGCCGGGCGTTCGGGGCGGATTGCGCTCGGGCTCGCCGAAATTGACGGCGGCCAGCGTGCTGTTGACGAAGGTGTTGTTCTCGGCCTGGAGGAAACAGTCTTCCTTGAGCATCACGCCGTGGTCGTTGTCGACGAAGAGGTTTCTGGCGGCAAATATCTGGGATGAATAGCCCCCATCCTGGCCGGTGGCGATGCCGTTGGAGCTGCTGTCACTGCCGGACGCGTGGTGGAAGTTGGCAAAGACGGAGCCCTCAATGTATGCGTCCGTTCCATCCAGGTCCAGAGCGTCGTCGCTGCCTCCGAGAAAGGTGCTGTCGTAGATCTGGAGAATGGGTCCGGGCCGCCGGCCGCCGGTGAAGTCGATGATATCGTTGTACCCGGTCGCCGTGCCGAACGTGCATCGTTCGAAGATCAGGTATTCGTCCCCCGTCAAGCCGGTGCCGTGCAAGGGTTCGGTGCTGTCAATGGACGGGAACACCGAATCACGCACCGTCACTGTGGGGTGGTTCAGATTCAGAACCTCGGTGTTGGTCCCGCTCCATACGACGTGATCGAACAGGACCCGCGAGTATTGGACATCCGTGGATTTGCCTGAGCCGTCACCGTACTCGATATCGACGTAGCTCAGGCGATTGTCCTCCAGCGTGTGGCTGAAGTTCACGCCGTTCCATCGAGAACCGGTGCCTGGAACCGCCGTGAGGCGAATGTGCTGATACGGTGTTCCCTCAGCCGCCAGGCGGCCGCCCTGTTGGATGGTGATCCCCGCCCCCGATGCGAAGAACAGTGTGGCGCCCGGCTCGATCGACAGCGTGACGGCGGCGGGAACGAGGATGCTGCCGGTCACGTGCCAAGGCCCCGACGAAGCGTCGAGGGTCATGTCGGCGGCGAGGACGCCTGAGATTTCGGACATGTCACCATCATTATAGAGGACATCGAGGTATCCCTGATCGATCTGCTCGCCGCTCCCCTGGGGCTCCGTGAACGACTGTATGGAGATGTGATTGACTCCGGGTGACAGATTCACGACGGTCGAAGCCAGGGACCACTGACCATCCCGCGGAGACCACTGCGCGAGGGACCCATTCACGAGAACCGATTGCGTCCTGATGGCGTCGGCGGCGCCGTGAATGTCGTCACCCGACAGGATCGAGGACATTGCGACGTAGTAGCCGCCGCTGGTCGAAAGGTCACTGTCAACGCTGAAGGTCTGAGGGATCACCGAGAGCACATAGGCCGTGCGCGCGGCCATGAAGCCTTTCATCGCGTCGACGGTGGACTGGGGGACCCAACCGTCGAGCGTCTGATCGATGAGCGGATCGAACTGCGCGGGCGAGAATACCGTCTCGGCCAGCTCCTTGAGCTGCGCGTAGTAACGCGGCACGAACTCCGGATGCGTCAGAAACCGCCTCACCACCGGAAGACTGTCGATTCTACCGTTGAGCCAGATAGACGCGTTGGGATCGGACACCTGCAAGATGTTCTCAAGACCGGTGTCATAGGGCAACAAGATGAAACGCGGGTCTTTGACGCCTCGATACAGGTAGTAGTCGTCGCCGTACCCGTTGCTGAGATTCGTTTCACGGTTGACGATCAATGTC
>CAYNQP010000442.1:0-3996 GCA_964399325.1 uncultured Pirellulales bacterium | reverse complement strand
TGTGGTCGAATGAAACCGATATCACGTGCGAGCTGAACCTCGACGGCGCGGGCACGTACGAGATCGAAACGGGCATCGGCTTCCTCGACCACATGCTCACGCACGTCAGCAAACACGGCAAGATCGATCTGACGGTCAGAGCCAAGGGCGACCTGCACATCGATCCGCACCACACGACCGAGGACATCGGCATCTGCCTGGGCGAGTGTCTGCTCAAGGCGCTGGGCGACAAGAAGGGGATCGCCCGGTACGGCTACAGCTCGGTCCCGATGGAGGACGCCCTGGCCAACGTGTCGCTGGATTTGTCGGGCCGGCCGGCCTGCGTCTATAATGCTGAGTACCGTTCCGACAAGATCGGCGACTTCGACGTCGAGTGTGTGGAAGAGATTCTGCGGGCCTTCTCCAACACCGGGAAGTTCAACCTGCACGTGAATGTCCCCTACGGCTCGAACAGCCATCACATCGCCGAGGCCATCTTCAAGGCACTCGGCCAGGCGATGGCCACGGCCGTCAAGATCGTCGGCACCGATATCCCCAGCACGAAGGGACAATTGTGATCGAAGAACCCAAAGCGGAATACCGGGTGGGGATCGGCACCGACATACACCGGATCGTCGAGGGCCGACGGCTGATGCTCGGGGGCGTGTACATCCCCTTTCCTGCCGGCCTGCTGGGCCACAGCGATGGGGACGTCGCGCTGCACGCCATTATCGACGCGCTGCTCGGCGCCGCGGGCCTGGGAGACATCGGAACGCTGTTCCCTGACACCGACCCGCAATGGAAGAATCTCGACAGCAAGGAATTCCTTTACGCCGTCAAGGAAATGCTCGACCGAAAGCAATGGGAGGTTGTCAACGTGGACGTGACGATCCACACGGAAGCGCCGCGGCTCGGCCCGATCAAGGGGCAGATTCGGCGATGTATCGCCGGCCTGCTGGGGATTGGTTTTGCCGCGACGAACGTCAAAGCCAAGACCAACGAGGGACTCGGCGAAGTCGGGGCCGGCGAGGCCATGGCCGCGACCGCGATCGCCCTCTTGCGCATCAAACCCCGCCGGGGTCTGTAACAACCGGTCGGTTGACCTTTCGCGAGACGGAAGAGCGGGACAAGAGTTGGAGACCAGAGTAGGAGATTAACGTCGATGAGCCTGACTGTGTTCTACTCCTGGCAGAGCGATTCGCCAAAGGAAACGAACCGAGACTTCATTGAGACCGTTCTCAAGAAAGCAATTGAGCGACTCGGTCGAGATGTGGAGCTTCAGGAGTCACTCTGGGATGAAGTCGTTCTCGACAAAGACACCAAGAATGTTCCAGGCAGCCCACCTATTGTAGACACCATACTGAACAAGATATCCGATTGTTCCGTGTTTGTTCCGGACTTGGCTTTCGTCGGACACACCGACGCTGGTAGGCTGATCCCAAATCCAAACGTCCTCATCGAGTACGGCTGGGCACTGAAAGTCCTTGGCCACGCTTCAATTATCCCTTTGATGAACAGCGTCTTCGGCGAACCTACGCCCGATGCATTGCCATTCGACATGCGCCATCTCCGGCATCCCGTCACCTATCATCTGCAGACGAATGATGGCTCCGAGACCAAGTCGCGCATCAAGAAGGACTTGGTTGATCAAATGACAAAGCACATCAAACTGGCGATCAGCGTAAGGCGCGGTTCCGCACCGAGCGCTGCACCGTTCAAGGAAATACCTTTCACTGAGAATCCGTCGACATTCCTGCAGAAGGGAGAGACCTTCACCTCTCTGGGGCGTCTTGGAAAGGCCCGTCAGGAACTCGCCCTTCCGTCCGTCCAGCGCCTCTTTCTCCGAGTTATCCCTCAAACCCCACTCACAGGAATCAGGTCAGGCAAAATGGCTCTGGACCTCGTCCAGTCCGGTGGGCTAACCCCAATGGGTGGCGGTGGTACACGGGGCATCTCTTTTGATCGCAACTCCTACGGGGCCTTCTCCTACGATCAGAGCGAGGGCGAGATTCTGGGCATGTCACAACTTTTCAAGACCGGAGAACTGTGGGGAATTGACGCCTTCACTGTCGACGGAAGACGCCCCAGAGGACTATTGGTGGGCGGCCTCACGGCCTTCCCTATTACAGCGGTTGAGGAAGTATTCGCATTCACCTTGACCAACTACCTCAAGTTCGCCCGTGAAGCCCTTCGCCTCAACGAACCTGTTCGTCTTATGGCGGGTGCAACCGATGTCAAGGGGTACGAGGTGAGCTTGCGCGATGGATACCGTGGGGGAATGGTCTTTGGTGAGCATATTGTATATGAAGGCGTCATAGATAACTTGGGCGACCAAGTGACTACCGTCCTGAGACCCTTCTTCGAGTATTTCTGGGAGGAATGTGGGTTGGAACGGCCCGATGTCGAGATCTATAGGTGAAAGCGGTATGAGGGCCATTCTGGCAATATCGAGAATCCCGGCGACGCCTCACTGATTTCCTTCCTTGACCTCTGGATTGTTCGTCTGGTCGGCTCGATGCAGGGCCGCGTCGAAATGACGGCAAACGGCAGCACGGTAGAAGTAGGCTATGGTCTGTTCCGGGGTCATCCCTTCGGTCTCTTTCGCCACGGCCTCTTTCCATTTACGTGACTCTGCCACGGCGTTAAACGTCTTCGTCCTGGCTTTCATAGACTCGATCATACCAGATGCGGCTCAGTCCGTAAATGCGGGAATGCCGGCGGGCTTGCCGCTTGCCACGTTCTTGCGGCGGATTCGGACTGGCTCGATTCCCCGGCAGTCTGCCCAGCCATTGACCGGCCACGATTCGGCCGGTAGAATGCAGCCGTGCCCAAGCACACGACAGGACTCGCCGCCAAGAGGCTGGAAGACCATGATTGCAGAGAATGACAAGAAGGTAGCCCTGGAGTTCAAACGACGTGTCGCCGCGGTGGCCACGGTTCTCCAGTTCTGGGCGTTCGGCTCGAGGGCCAGAGGCGACGCGACGGCCGGCTCGGATCTGGACGTCTTCCTCGTGGTGGACCGGATCGACGTGGACCTTCGCGAGAGGATTTCGGAAGTCGCCTGGGAGGTTGGCTTTGAGAACGACGTAGTGCTGTCGACCTTTGTTGTCACCGTCCAGCAACTGGAGCGCGGCCCCATGGGGGTCAGCCCGATTGTCCGGCAGATCGAAAAGGAGGGCGTCCGCCTGTGATCGATGCACGACTCAGGGAGCTTGTCAAGCTGAGGATGCAGCAGGCCGGAGAGACGCTCCACGAGGCCCAAATCCTCAACGCTGAACATGCAAACCGCGGCGCGGTCAATCGGGCATACTACGCCATGTTCTACGCGGTGCTTGCCGTCCTCGCCACCAAGGGTCTCGGCTCATCGAAACACAGTGGCGCGATTTCTCTGTTTGACCGCGAGTTCGTAAAGCCGGGCGATCTTCCGAAGGAGCTGTCCCGGTCGCTTCATATGGCTTTCGAACGCCGCCAGCAAGCGGACTACGGCGAATTGACCCACCTCGACGAATCGGTGGTGACACGGGTGACTGAAGAAGCCGAGGCATTCATCCAGGACGTTGCGGCTTACATGAAGTCCAAGGGCATCATTCCCTTGGACTGAGACGGAATTGGCACGGGCAATCGAAGAACTGATAGAGGGGACCACATGGCTCTACAACTCTACAATAGTCTGACGAGGCGAAAAGACGAGTTCACGCCTCTTGAGGACAACCGCGTCGGCATCTACGTCTGCGGGCCGACGGTGTACGGCCATGCCCACCTCGGGCACGCCAAGAGCTACGTCAGCTTCGACGTGCTCGTGCGCTACTTGCGGTACCTGGGCTACGGCGTCACTTACGTGCAGAACATCACCGACGTGGGGCATCTGACCGACGATGCGGACGAGGGCGAGGACAAGATTGCCAAGGCCGCGGCGAAGGAGCGGGTACATCCCATGGCCCTGGCCGAATCGTACACGCGCAGCTACTTCGAGGACATGGACAAGCTCAACTGCGTGCGGCCCGATATCAGCCCGCG
>CAYNQP010000441.1:0-3997 GCA_964399325.1 uncultured Pirellulales bacterium | reverse complement strand
GTATAGGCGATCTTCTGCTGGCCGGACGTACCGTCGACGCAATACTGCGGATCACCGTTGTGACCGTTGCTGTCGGGGTACACTTCACACGTGGAGATAATAGGAATGTCTCTGCGTCTGGCCCACGCCATCATCCGGCGTATATGCGCCAAGACCCGCCGATGATTTCTGATACAGGCGCTGCCATCGGCCAACATAAAATCCCTTTGCGTGTTGATGTCGACGAGAACCTGCCTGCGCTTGGCCCTGATCATCTGAAGTATCATCCCTAAGACTTCCTTCCCGGGCACCAGCGATTCCGGTTCAATCCAGAATACGCATCACCCACAAAAGAGTTCACGTCTGCTCTCTATTAATCGTGTGCCTGTTGCACGCACTTTAGTAACGGCGGTACTGGAAATTTTGTTTGTCGCTTCACTCGCGGAGGGTTTGCCAATACAATGAGGTCTTCAAAAGCCTACTATTTGTTATCCGTATTGCGCCTTTGCACCGAATCGAACGATGGGACATGAACTCAGAGAGTACTCTTCAGTAGCATTAAAATCGGAAGGCATAGTCGGCGGAATCGATCTTACCCAGATTTTCGGACGTCCCGGCCCAGTTCATATTGAAATTGGTTCCGGCAAGGGGACTTTCCTCCTGCACGAAGCCCGGGCGCAGCCGCAGGTGAATTTCCTCGGCATCGAATGGACGCGCCGCTTCTACTTGCACGCGGTAGACCGCATCGGCCGCTGGGGCCTGACCAACGTCCGCATAATTCGCACCGATGCCGCCCTATTCCTGGCCGAGTCCGTGCCGACCGAATCGGTGGACTGTTTTCACATCTACTTCCCCGATCCTTGGCCGAAGAAACGCCACCACAAGAGGCGACTCATCCAGCCATCCAACATAGCAACCTTGATCCGCTGTCTTAGGCGTGGCGGGGACATTCGACTCGCTACGGACCATGTTGGGTATTTCGAGCAGATGAAGAGCGTGGCCTCGGCGTGTCGCAGCGAGTTGGAGTCGACGGAATTCGTCCGCCCTGCCGGGACCATCGAAGACGAGTGGACCGGCACTAACTATGAGCGGAAATACATCAAGGACAGACGCAGCATCCACACGCTGGCTCTGAAAAAGAGATAGCGCCGCCACGCATACCAGTGGATCCGCACGGGCGAGGACCAATGGATTGAGCTGACGACGGCGACATTCAGCCACAACGCAACGGGCAAGGCCGACCGGCTCGACCGCTTCATGGGCGTCGAGGACAGCCAATCCTTCCTCTCCCACGGCGGCTTCGTCCCTGGCTTCACCGCACACGGCGAGAAGTTCACCCGCCCCGCCACGGGCAAACCGCCGACCGACATCCTCCTGCCCCAGTGAGAGGGCCGCCCCCTCCACCAGTCCAGGCGTATCTATGCAACGGAGGCCGGCCCTTTTTCCTCCTTCTCGTCTTGTTCCGTCAGGCGTTCAAACCATGCGTCGGGCTCATGGTAGACAGTCAGATAGACCGTGCCACACATGGGGAGTTCATCCGCGTACAGATGCGCATGGTCGTGTTCAACGCCGTCGCGGGCCAGTTCCAACATCAGGCCCGCCAGATAGCGCAGGCCATCGGCATTCCCCGTCAATTCAGCGAGGTTCTCTTTAACTAATCTCACACAAATCCTGGCACTCTCTGGAGGGTCTCCCACCGTGTCGAGAAAGCTATCGAGCCGGACGGGCAGCACATCCAGTTTCTTGGCAACGACCTGCATGAAATCGTTGAAAGCCCGCCGCTGCTCAATGTTCTCGTCCGCATATTTCATGCACTTGCTGTAAGCGACGGTTCTGCCGATTTCCGTGCCGAGATCACAGCCGACAATCAGATCATCGATAATATGAGAGTAGTCCACAGTTCTGCCTCCGCAACTTCCTGCTGTTGAGTCGCCCGGAACGCAACCAGACTTCGGGCTCATTGCCACCCTGATCGGCGACCAAGACAAGGCAATTTCCACATCGGCCAGCCAGTGTCATTTCGACTGGAGGCTCAGCGAAGCCGAGTCGAAATGGAGAAATCCGGCTGCGACGGAGAGACGCGCCGAACTCCCGGCCAGTCCCCTCGACGGAGTCTGTCCTGAGCGAAGTCGACCGGGCTCGGGGTGACAATTCAAACGCGGGGGGCGCCTATTTGATGATTCCCTTGGCCCTGGCAATATCGGGCCTCTGTTGGACGAACCAGGCATCGCGGGCCTTGTTGCATTCGGGGCAGACGTAGTCGAGGGCCCATTCCCCGTAGACCGCGATGTCGCCATCCCAACGGTGCGGGCTGTCGCAATGAGGGAACAACTCGTGCATGGCCACGGCCCACGGCGGCCCGTAAAGATCGTACCCGGAAATCACCGGGACTTTCTGCTTTGCCATCACGGCGGCGTGGACTTCACAGATCGGGGGTTCCCCGTAGTCTCTTCCGCGGGTCAGGTCAGTCATGCATCCGGCCACCATCACAACGAGCAAGAGAAGGCATGACAGGTACGCAAGACAACGGCTTATGCGATCAACAATCATTTTCATCCTGAGCACTCAATCCTTGGAGGTATCTTACGCGGACGCCGTGAAGTTTTCAATATCCGTCTCCGTATACTCATCGACCATGCAGCCCGCCGGCGTTTACTCTTTCACACCTGTGACGCGCGAAACGCGGCAAGGTCCGAATAAATGGCCCGAAGCAGTCGCTTAGACCGACTGAGCCAGGACCTCCTGCTCGCGCTGTTTCAATACCTCGATCATCTCTTCCGCCGTCTCAGCGGCCCTGAGCCGTTCGATAGAGTCCTCGTCGTCGAGCATCCGGCACAGGCGGGCCAGAACGTGCAGGTGATGACGGTCGTCCTGCGAGGCCATCAGGAAAAACAGGTCCGTGAGCCGGCCGTCCAGAGCACCGAAGACAATTCCACGGCTGGTTCGTGCTACCACCAGGATCGGCTCGACAAGGTCGTAGGGCAGCGGGCGGCGCGGGTGCGGGATGGCAATGCCGCCCTCGATGGCCGTGCTGCACAACTCCTCACGCGCCATGACAGCCTCAAGCAAAGCCTGTTCGTCGTAGACGAGGCCGGTATTGCCGGCCAGCGCCACCAGCTCTCTCAGCACGCCGTTCTTGCTCCGCGACTTCAGTTGGGTGACGACTGCCTCGGGCTTGAACAGCGGGCTGACAATTTCCTCATTTTGCTGCTTCTGCCGGTGCGCACCGATGCCCGCGTCGACCTCGGCCAGATGGGTGCCGCTCATGGTGGCCATGTTCTGTTGCAGCCATTCGGTGATCTCGGCCCGATTGAAACGGAGCTGCCCCCCGACTTTCTGGCAGGGTATCTCGTCCCGCTCGGCCATGCGCTCCAGCCGGCGGGTATCGGCACCCAGCATCTGGGCCAACTCTTTGACAGTCATACTTCGATAGGGCATTGGGTTGCTCTGGGTCTAAGCACACTTCACATATCGTACCACCGTCATAACATCGGCAGTTTCTCCTCTTGCCAACGGTAAAATCATTCACCTGCGGTCGAAATCCAACCGTGCATCTTTTCGACCACCGATCACTCCGCCTCCAGCCAGTCAAAATAGACCGTTCCCTCACGGACTGCCAGCGTGGCCGTGTGGCCTCCTTCGGCCAGGTCAACATAACCCAAGTCGATCTCGCTCCAACCGGTCTCCGTGATCGTGACGGTTGGGCCCTGGCCCGCGTCGGACGATACTTCGAACACGACGGGCACAGCCTCGGCCTTCGCACGGACGCGCGCGTGAAACTCGCGCGACTGGGGGTTGCTGAACTCGTAGGCGGTCCATTCCCCCGCACTCAACTTGATGCACTGTCCGCCTCGCAGTCGCGTGTCGCTGGGATCGAGCGGTTCGACCGGGACCGGCTCTGAAGTACGGTAGTACTTGGCCTTCTGGCTGGCATCTTTTACGGAGTACGACTTGCCGGCGCCGCGGTGACCGTAGTTCTCCGCCTCGACCTTTCCAGGCACGCGGCGGAACATCGCAT
>CAYNQP010000440.1:0-4001 GCA_964399325.1 uncultured Pirellulales bacterium | reverse complement strand
TCTCTTATCGGATACCCTCTACTTCTAACTGGCACACTTTTCGGGGGGCACGTCAGAAGCCCTTGATGCTTGCTCAAGCAATCGCTCAGCGATGTCAACAAGAACTACAGAATCCGCGATTGTGTGAAACAGTCCAGGCTCGCGATTCGCATCAGAACCGATATGTAGCAACCGTCTGCTTATTGACCGTGGATTCAGATGAAGAATCGCTCTTTGGACTTCCGAAGTCCAGTTAAGTGCGATTGATCGCGCATCGTCCTCCTGTGGGATATGGCTATACTTGTCAGCGAAGGTGGCCCCAATACCTGGATCATTTGGCGATGACGCGCTAACATCATTAGGAGATGGCTTCTTTGGAGAAGTTGTGATGTTTTGGTCCAGAGTTGCCATTCCACCTTTATAGACATCATAATCGATCCATACGGGATTTGACAAAAGCGTTCGCGCATCAAATCCTGGGGCGAGATATACCTCGTTGTTAGATGAAACGAAATCCTGCCCACATGCCGTCCCGAGAGGCTCCGTTGTCCATGGGATCATATACGGAGCACAGTACATGTACTCCATCGCTCTGACTACTGACTGTATGTGTCTGATATTCGTCATCTACGCAAAAGCCTTCACATATCGTCAGCGATTAGAATATAGGACGTTGTGTCTGGCGCCTTTTTTGCGTCTGGTCCGGTAGCAGCATTACTGGCGGTCGTGAAGTCTAGGCTGGCCTTGCCCGCCGCCGAGAGGGGCGTTGGGTCTGTTGGCCGGATTGTCGAAGCCTCTGCACGCATAGCTTCCCCAAGCACATTTGGGATATAGCCTACAGAGAAACCTCGCCGGCGTCAACCCTGTTTTCCGCTTCACGGGCTGGCGGTCGCGACCGCGTGAGACACGGCTACATGGGCAGGTTGACGCGAATCTTGACGGTGACGACATCGTTCAGAACCGTCAGGCGGATGCGGCCCTTGTTCAGGCTGATGTGGGGGAACTCGACGCCCTTTTCGCTGCTGAGGCTGCGGGTCAGGCCGGGGGATTTGGCCAACTCGATGAGGAGGCCGCGGAAGGTCTGGCTCATCATCATGCCCGAGGTCGAGACCAGCTCGTTGGCCTGGACGGATTTGGTGGTGTCGCCGGTCAGGTCGTGCACGTCCGTACCGAACGTCTCGCCCAGCCAGCGGACGATGGCGATCGCCCAGGCCTCTTCCGTCGCGTAGGGCGTGGTCTGGATCTCGGGGGGCAAGACGCACTGGCAATCGAAGATCACTCCTCGTCGCGGCGGGATCAGCAGGGACCTCGGGTCGTCCGGCTCGACGGTGGCCCGTTCGTCGCTGCAGAAGAAGTACTTGCGCCCGGCCGTCATGCGGTACTCGTCGAACACGATCAGGTTGACCCAGGTCTTGAACGTGTCGGCGCTCTGGCCCGAGAGCGCGATGGCTAGGTCGCTCTGGCTGAGGAGCTGCTGGCCGATCTCCTTGGCCTTGAACTGGTACTCGGGGACGTCGGCCAGGGCCAGGGTATCCAGCGTGGTGCTGGTCTTGATCTGCGTGTAGTCGTACGGTGCGGCCAACTTGGCGTAGGGCAGGCGGTTCGGGGGGAGATAATGCCGGGTCGCGCAGCCCGACGTGCTGCACAGGAGAGCGAGAGCCAAGAGACCGAACCATGCCGTTCTGCCCAAGCTTCTGCTTTCGATTCTGGCGGGTCTTTCGGCTCTCATAAGGCTCTCCACGCAGCGACCGATTATCGATAATTCAAATAATCAATCGTCAATAATCCATCATCAATTCCTACACCTCTTTGGCCTTGATCCACTTCATCATTTTCCGCAAGCGTCGACCGACGGTCTCCAGCTTGCTGCCATGATCCTTTTCGTACAATTCGTTGAACTTCTTGAGTCCGCCCTGATATTCGCCGACCCATTCCTTGGCGAATTGGCCGCTGGTGATCTCACCCAGGATCTTCTTCATCTCGGCCCGGGTCTCGTCGGTGATGATCCGCGGCCCCCGGCTGAGGTCGCCATACTCGGCCGTGTTGCTGACGCTGTACCGCATATAGCTGAGCCCGCCTTGGTACATGAGATCCACGATTAGCTTAACTTCATGGCAACATTCAAAATAGGCGATCTCGGGCTGGTATCCGGCCTCGACGAGAGTCTCGAACCCGGCCTTGATCAAGGCGCTGAGGCCGCCGCACAGGACGACTTGCTCGCCGAACAGGTCCGTTTCCGTCTCTTCTTTATAGGTCGTTTCGAGGACGCCGGCACGGGCCCCGCCGATCCCGTTGGCCCAGGCCAGGGCAATCTGCAAGTCATCTCCTGTGGCGTCCTGCTCGACCGCAACCAGACAGGGGACACCGCCGCCCTTCTCGTACTCGCTGCGGACCAGATGGCCCGGGCCCTTCGGTGCAATCATGACCACGTTGACGTCCTTGGGCGGGACGATGTACTTGAAATGGATATTGAAACCATGACAGAAGCCCAGCGTCTGGCCGGCCTTCAGGTTCGGAGCGATCTGGCCTTGGTAGACCTTGCCCTGGACCTCGTCGGGCAGCGTCACGATAATCAACGCCGCACCGTCCATGGCGGTCTTGATATCCGACGGCTTGAATCCATGCTCGATGGCGAGCTTGTAGTTGTCCGTCCCTTCGAGCTCGGCCACGGCCACCGTGACCCCGCTGTCGCGCAGGTTCAGACTGTGGGCGTGCCCCTGGCTGCCGTAACCGATGACCGCGACTTTCTTGCCGGTAAGCGGTGCGATCGGAGCGTCCTGTTCGTAGTGAATTGTTGCTGCCATTGCCTTGGTCTCCTTAGTATCAACCAGTTCTTAGTTTTTGGTTTCTAGTGCTTGGTTCTTACTTCTGAGTTGGCCCTGGAGCCATCCCCGCCCCACAACTCAAAACTCAAAACTCAAAACTCAAAACTTTACCTCCCTGCCGGCCAGATGTCACGATAACTGCAAAGTTGTATGCGCCTTTTCTCGATTGTCTGTTTGACCTTCTCACTCGTGAAGGCCCTGGTGACACCGTCGCGGTGCGCCGCGACGTTCCAATAGCCCTTGTGTCCTATCGCCTGCATCTCAGGCGTATCCAGGCCCGGATGCTCGAGCAGAATCCACGTGCCCGGCTGGAGCGCCTCGAGCGCCGTCACCAGCGCCGCCTCCCGCTGCTCGGCCGTGGCGTTGGTATCGGCGGGCCAACGGAAATACCCTGCGCCGGGCGTCTCGATCGGCAGCTTGTACTCTTTCGCCAGCCTCTGCACCAGCGCCCGTAGCTCGGGCGTGCAGGTGGGCGTGCCCATGTGGCTGCTCAGATGCGAGACCTGGGGAATCTCCCGCCTGGCCAACTCGATCTGGGCGCGTAGCTCCTTCTCGACCTCGTCGATCTTCCACTTGGATTCCAGGAAGCCCGTATGCGGCGGGAAGTCCGCCCGCTGGCTCGTCGTCGGGAAGAAGTGCCCGTTCGGGTCGACCAGGCTTGGGGCCTGCGTCAGCGGTCCCCACTTGTAGTTGGCCCACTCGCTAGTCAGCGTCAGGTGCACGCCGACGTCGCAACTCGGGTTCTCGCGCAGCATCTTAGCCGCCTCGTTGAACCACGGACAAGGCGCCATCACCTCGATACTCTTGGCGATCCCCTCGCGCCAACTGCGGATGCAGGCCAGATTGGCGGCGTGCGACGACCCAATATCATCCGCCCGCACCACCAGCCGGATCTGCCCCCCCGCCGGCAGCGTCTGCGCAGCGGAAGCCCCCGCCGCAACCAACGCGACCGCTATCGACAAGAAGAAAACTGCCTTATTCATCGTAAACCTGCCTAAAGAAAGCACCTTAGGAAGAATCGCGAGCCCGAGAACTACGACCGAGTCAGCCCGCCCGGCGGCACTGCCCCAGACCCTTCGTGGCCTGCCATTATAGGCAAAACCGCTCCCCAGGCAAGCAATTTGCCTACGGGTGTGGCACCCGTGTGCGAGGAGAAATCCTGGCGGGCTCAAGCAACGGCTCGCTGGGATTTCCAGT
>CAYNQP010000439.1:0-4030 GCA_964399325.1 uncultured Pirellulales bacterium | reverse complement strand
TTGGAGAATACTCGATCACCGGAAGTGAATTGAAGCAGCGACTGGCCCGGGAAGTCAGGCCTCAGCGCGAGGACAGCGGCGTGCCCGAGCGGTCTGTTACTGCGGAATCCGTGCTTCGGGAGATGGTGGCGGAGAAGGCGATGAGCATGGAGGGACGCGCGCTCGGGTATCTCCATGACGAGGCGATGGCCGATCAGCTTGAACAGACGCGGCGGCTGAAGCTGATACAGATGCTCTTGACGGATTATGTCCGCGAGCACGTATCTGTCACGCCGGAAGAGATTGATGAACAACTCAAGGCCCATCCTGAACTGACTCGCGAGCAGGCGGAGAGACGTGTCCAGATACCCAAAGCGGGCCCGGTTTTCGAGCGACTCTATGCTCAGTTGCTCGATAAATATAAGGTCGAGAAGGTCAAAGAGAACTTTGCCGAGGCGAGCCGGATTCATCAGCGGTTGCTGACGCAGCCGGCGAAACCGCGCGGGCGGACGGTCTACTGGATCATGAACAGCCAGTTGCAGACTGATCTCAGTGAGGCGGAAAGGAATCTCGTCCTGGTCAGGTATGAAGGCGGACAACTTACCCTTGAGGACTGGTTCAAAGCGCTGTGTCAGATGGCCCCTCCAGGACGTCCCAAGGATTTGAACACGACCGCCGGGGTGGAGCGGCTCGTGGATCGTGCACTGCAACCTTTCATCTGGGTCGCCGAAGCGAAAGAGCGCGGATGTGACAAGGACGAGCAGTTTCTTCGAGAAATGAGAGATGTCGAAGACATTCGGTTGCTCGGCAAGGTCCAGGCCGAGAAGTTCAAGGATATTGCCAAGCCGACCGACGATGAGATCAAGGCCTACTTCGAAGCCCATGAAGACTGGTTTGGCACGAGTGCCGCGATCAAAGTCGACCAGGTCTGGTGCAAGGATTTGCAGACGGCGAAAGAGGTCAGGACGATGCTTGACGACGGGGCGCTGCTGGCGTCGGTCAAGGGCACCCACTCCCTGAGCAAGAATGACCAAGCCTGCACTGTCTATCCCGCAAGCGAAGGGCTTTTCTGGGACGAGTTGTGGAAAGCCGATCCCAATGATATCGTAGGCCCGGTTCGCGGATTCCATGCAGATGGAGTGAAATGGCGCGTCGTAAAAATCCTTAAGAAGACACCGGCCCAAATGCAGCCCTACTCCGATGGTGTCAAGAACCGTGTCGAGTCGGCGATTTACACTCTGCGGAGACGCGAGGTCCTGGCTGCCTATGGTGCAGAGCTGCAGCAGAAGTATCCGTACGAGCTCTACGCCGATAGAATCAAGGACATCGATCCGCTTGAGGTTGCCCCAGCCGAAGAAGGCGGCAACTGAGTTCGGGCCGCTGCCGGGTGTGCAGAATTGAATCTCCGACCGATGTTCGTCCACGCACGTGATTCACCTCCACCAGCGGCGATTGCCTCCCGGTTCGCGCGGCTCCTGATTGTCTGCCGATGTTTTGGGGGCGGCAACGATAAGAAACTCCTGTCACAAAGCGCGGTCTGTCGAGTACTATTTTGATGGCATGGCTGCTAACGGACTTCTGGGCAGGAAGATCTAGTTATGGTTTTTACGCTGCAACGATACATATTTCGCGAGTTGTTCAGGATCTTCCTGATGGCGACCATCGGGTTGACACTGATCCTGAGCCTCGGTGGGATTCTGCAGCCTGTGCAGGAGTATGGTGTGGGGCCTCGGCAGGTGCTCCATATTCTGCTCTATTTCATGCCGGTGACCCTGACCTTCGTGTTGCCGATGGCGGCCCTGTTTGCCTCGGCGCTGGCCTACGGTCGTTTTGCTAGCGACAATGAGCTCAATGCCTGCCGGGCCAGCGGAATCAGCCTTACCACACTCGTCTATCCCGGACTCGTCCTGGCCATTCTCGTGGCCACTGCCAACCTTCTCCTAAGCTTCCACGTCATGCCCTATTTCGTGCATCTGGCCGAGAAGTCGCTCAAAGCCGATGCCAAGCCGATCCTTTTCCGGAACCTTCAGCGTCGCGGCTACTACTCGCTTCCTCCCGACGGGCGCAATCTGATCTATGCAGACTACGTCGATACGAAGAATGATACGCTCTCTGGAATTGTGGTTGTGGAGGCCCGTCAAGGCGTGATCAAGAGGATTCGCACGGCGGATGTGGCCAGAATCCGGTTCGATCCCCACGATAAGTTCTATGAGGTGCAGTTGGATGCCGCCGGGATGCGACAGATGGGGGGCACGGGGGATCAATGGGGGGCGAAGATAGGAGCGGCGTCGCTGCGCTATGAATTCGGCTCTTTGCTGGGCGACAACATCAAGTTCAAACGGGTCAACGAAATGAAACAGATTCGCGCGGACCTGATGCGGTTCGACCCTGTTGCCAAGCTCGCTCTTGCCGCGTACGCACAGCTCGCTACGGAGTTGCTGATGCAAGATATCGAAGGGAGACTGACCACTCCCGAGGCGGGCCTGTATGAACTCCGGGGCAGTCCTCGTTCCGTCCGATTCTCGGCGGCCTCAGTCACGTTGCAGGACGAGAAGACGATTGTTCTGGCGGGGCCTGTCGTGGTGGAGGAACGCGACAGCCGCTCGGGAGAGAGCCTGCGCCGGTTGTGGTGCGAGGAGAAGGCGACCATCCAAGTGGGCGATGAGATGACAAGTCCCAGCGTGAGCCTCGATCTGTACAATCCGAGGGTGGAAGCGACCGACCAGTTGATTGTGCGTTATGTCGTTCGTGGTTTGGCGTTGCCCGAATCGGTCAGGCGATCCCTCGAACGCGGCAGTGTACTGAAGGTCGTCGCACCGGCCCAGACGGCATCGGTCCTTCATGGACCGCCGAGTCCTATGCTGGCGGGGCTGCAAGAAGCCCTCCAAGCCAAGATAGACCGTACGCTCGTGGACATCAGGGCGGAGATGAACTCGCGGCTGGTGTTTGGAATCGGGTGCATTCCAATGATTATGATTGGCATTGGTCTGGGCATCATCCAGAAGGGGGGGCACCTGTTGGGGGCCTTCGGAGCCAGTTGTCTGCCGGCGGCCCTGTTGGTCGTGGCCATCATCAGCGGCAAGAACATCGCGCAGAGTGTGGGTGTGGAAGAACTGTCCGGGATTCTGATCATGTGGGGGGGACTTGCAGGTCTGACGATGCTGGCGGCCTTGATCTATGCCAAGCTGATGCGAACCTGACCGAGCACTACGGGAAAAGCACGAGACATGAAACGATGAAGATACTGGACCGCTACATCGCAAAGAACTTCCTGACCGGCTACGCTATCTCCTTCTTCGTCCTGATCGGGTTGCGGATCATCATCGATCTCTTCGTCCAGTTGGATGAGTTTGCCAAGCATGCCGATCTCGGGGCGTGGGCGGTTGTCCGGAATATCGTGACGTACTACGGACTCCAGACGACGCTCTATTTTCGAGACGTGACCGGCGTCATCACGGTTGTGGCCGCGGCGTTCTCGCTGGGCAAAATGGCTCGCGCCAACGAGCTCGTGGCTATGATCGCCTCCGGCGTCAGCGCCAAGAGGATCGTCGGGCCGATCCTCGTGCTGGCGATTTTCTTCACGGGCCTTGCCGTGGCCGACCAGGAACTGCTGATCCCGAGGATCAGCGACAAGCTTGTGCGCAGTCATGGCGACGTCCCAGGGCAGGAATCCTACGCGGTATGGTTTATCACCGATGGCAACGGCTCGCTTATCTGCTCGCGCCAATACGACGTAGGGACCTCGACCTTTCATCTGCCCACCATCATCACGCGAGAGCCGAACAGACCCGGGATCTGGGACGTAACCGGACGCATCTCGGCCGACTCCATGGTGTATAACGCGCAGACCGCCAACTGGGACCTGATCAACGGACAGTTCGCCGGGACGGACTCCAGCGAAGGGGCTCAGTCTATCGCTTCCTACCATGCCCTCGATCTACTGCCCAAGGACATCCCGGTGCGGCAGAAGTCGGGATTCAAAGCCCTGCTGAGCTCACGGCAACTCTCGTTGCTGGCGGCGCAGAAGACGGGGATCAAGGATAGGGCCCAA
>CAYNQP010000438.1:0-4034 GCA_964399325.1 uncultured Pirellulales bacterium | reverse complement strand
TGGCCGTGAACATCGACGTTGTCCGCACGGCCATGACAAAGAAGGGATTGCTCAGAGACAAGACCCGTCCAACCGTAGTGCCACCGACATAGCCAACCCATTGCAGCAAAGCCAACAGCGCCACGCCTCCTCCCCACAACACCAGGCACCAACCCACCGCGTTCGACACGACTCGGTAGGCATGTCGGTTGGTCACGGACAAGAGCAAACTCAAAGAGCCGGTGAAGAATGCCGCTGCCAGGGTAATGCACAGGCTGGAGACGACATAATCCCAGGGCACGCCGCCGAAGACGCGAACGACGGCCAACAGGGGTAGGCTCACCGCCAGGAGCAGAGCAAGCTGCAACAGCCCGCTCAGGAGCTTGCCCACCACTATCTGGAGACTGCTGATTGGCGTAACCAGCAAGGCATCGAGGCTGCGATGGCGAACCTCGTTGCCGATGGCGCCGCTCAGCAACACGATGGCCAGAAACTGGGCCAGAAGAAACTGAAACCAGGCAATGGCCGAGACGACGCCGGAAGCCACCAGTCCCATCTGCGACATCCGCACCACGGCCGAGCCGGCCCCGGACACACGGGTGGACACGAACAGAACGTACGTGACAAACAGTGACAGGAAGGCAACATAGGCGAACCGCAAGAGATAGGTCCGGCGTCGCCGGCTGGCGACGCGCAGTTCCTTGCCGAGGATCGGCCCCGCCAGTCTCGCGAGGCCGGCCAGCGGTGAAATCGTACGTATCAAGGCTTCGGTCATGTTCCTGTCGCCGCCTGCTTAGAAAATGCTGGTCCTAACCATCCGCCGGGCGCGCCTGATCAGAATCACCCCAAGCACCAAATCAAGAACGATGGCAATCATCGAGACTCCCAAACTCAAGAACATGTAACTCCCAGTGCTACGCAATGAGTAGATGATGACGGACCGTAGCCAGACATACAGCGGATTGTAGTAGCCGCCTATGCAGTAGTTCACGCACAAGTACGTGCCAACTGTCGCCCCCACTGCCGCCGTCGTGGTTCTCAGGCGCACGCCAAAATAGAGACCCGCCGCGAGGACAAAGAATACGGAAGCCACGAAGGGCAACGTGTAGTACGCGGCGAGAAAAACTCTGGGAGAAGGCGCCACGAAGAGCGCGAAGCACGTCCGGACAGCCAACGCCGCCAATACGAGAGGCAGCCCGCGACGCAGTGCTGCGACGGCTTTGCCGCGTAGGATCTGTTTGTCATCGAGGGGCGTCGTCAGCAACAGAGGCCACGCGCCGCCTTCCTTGTCGCGCGTGATCCCCCCGGCCGCCAGGATGGCCATTTGCAGAAGCGCAATCGTAGAAAAGACCCACGAGATGTCGATCAGGCACGAGTCATAACCCCGTGGGTGCGTAGCTGCCGCCCATACAGTCAGCCCGCACGTCCCAAGAGCCGCCAGAATAGCCACCTTGTCCCCTCCGCTCCATGCAGACGAGCGTTTGGGCCCTTCTTTCCATGCCACGGGCGATCCGAAGGGCTCTGCGGGTCTGAACCAAGGGCGCGTGACAGACGCTCCCGCCAGCGGCAGGCGGCGGATCCGACGCACCGATAGCCCCAATAGAACGACCGTGACAACCAGCATGATCAGGCAGTGGACCGGCCACAAGAAATAGCCGGCACCGGCCGGAGCACGGCTCAGCAATGTCATCAGCGCCGCACTGAGGGCGTGACGGGGATCGATCAAAGCTCGGATCGACGAGACCCACGGCGCGCTTGGCGCCACGATGGAACCGGCTATGGTAGTGAATGCCGGCAGAGCCATGAAGACAGCCAAATAGACGACCGTCCCGGCACAAATCACTTGATAGGGCTGGCGATAGTAGGTGCTCAGCCAGAGGCATAACACGCCGCAGAAGGTCGCGGCAGTCAGCGTTACACAGAGGCCGGCCTGCAGGGTGTCCCACGGGATTCCTCCCATGACCCTCACAGCGGCTAATGCCGGAAGACTGATCGCCAGAAGCAGCACGATTTGCAGGAGACCGCCAAATAGCTTTCCGACGACAATCTGGGCGCTGGTGATCGGGGTGGCCATGAGGACACCCAGGCTGCCACTTTGGATTTCGTCGCAGATCGAACCGCTCAGCGCCACCGCCGCAAGAAGCTGGGCCGCGATGAATTGAAAGTAGATGATCCTGGAAGTCACGCTCATTGCCACAAGAGCATTCCTGGACATGCCAACCGCCGCACTGCCACCCGGCATAAGCGTGATAGAGTACCAGGCGGATAACAACGAGAGGCTCAAAAGGACAAGATATCCAGTCCGAATGGCGTAGGTCCGGCGTCGCCGGCTGACGACGCGCAGCTCCTTGTCGAAGATCGGCCCCGCCAGCCGCAGCGGGCTGAAGGTCCTCAGCAGATCGAATGTCACGGTCGCTTGCATATCGTCTCTGGCTCGGTGGCACCTCTACGCTCGGGCGCCCCGTTCGTAGTGTGCCCGTAAGGGCATAAGAAAGAACGCCTTGCGGCGTCACTACAAACGATCAATGAACGATACCCTTGGTAAGCTTCAGGAAGGCGTCGTCGAGCTTGAGCTGCTCGGGCTGGAGATAGACCAGGTCCACCCCGCCGTTGACCAGCGTCCGGGCGATAATTCCATCCGCCGGCTCGCCCTCTTGGAACATCACCGAAAGATAATCACCGACCGTCTCGACCTGGTGAATCTGCGGCAGCGCTGTTAGAAGCTCGATGGCTTTGGCACTGTCGCCGACCACCTTGACGCGGACCTTGCCCTGAATGCCCAGGCGCGGGCGAATCTCCTCCATCGTCCCACCGAAGACGAGCCGGCCGTGCTCGATGATGCCGATGCGGTCGCAGATCTCCTCCAGCTCGCTGAGGATGTGGCTGGAGATCATGATCGTCTTACCCATCCGCTTGAGCTCACGTAATAGCTCACGAATTTCGATGCGTGCCCGCGGGTCGAGTCCGCTGGCAGGCTCATCCAGGATCAGGACCTTGGGGTCGTGGATGAGCACGCGAGCCAATCCCAGACGCTGCTGCATGCCGCGTGAAAGGCTGTCCACCGAGGCGTTCTGTTTCGACACCAGGTCCGTCAGCTCCAGGACGCCCTCGACGATAGCCTTACGCTTGCGGTATTCGATCCCAAAGGCCGCGGCGAAAAACTCCAGGTATTCGAACACCTTCAGATCGTCATAGACGCCCATGAAGTCGGGCATGTAGCCGACGCGCCTCCGCACCTCCTTGCCCTTGCGGGTGACATCCAGCCCATCGATAAAAGCGACACCGCTGGTCGGTTCCATCAGCGTCACGAGGATGCGCATGGTCGTCGTCTTGCCGGCCCCGTTGGGCCCGATGAACCCAAAAATGTCACCCGCCACGATCTGCAAGTCCAGGTTATCGACCGCGACCAAATTCCCAAAGGTCTTTGTCAGTCTCTTGATCTCAATCATCGCCTCATTCCTTACTTGGGTCTTTGGGAAACACGATCTGCCGCGACAACTGAATGTGGGCCACGTCATAGGAACGGTTCTTGACGGCGAACGGCACGGGTGCATCCGTGAACTCGACGCAAACCAACGCGGCGCCCAGACGAAGATAGGCGTGCATCGCCAGAGACCGATCGAGGCAGCCCGGCGCCAAGAAGGCACTCGAACCGGCGACCCCCAAATCCATCGGGTACCGAGGGATCGGGACAACCTCAACCGGAGACCGTTGTACCCTGCGATTACGCGCAGGAACGGCCCGACTGGAGGTGTTCCAGGAATTGAAGGGTCCCGGGCGCAACCTGAACTGCTTCGTGGACCTCGCTCGAACCGGGCCGAAATTCGCGGAGGCGTCTTCCAGCAAGACGTAGCCGGCGTGAATAGGACAATCCGAGAGATTTGTGACCTCAACGGCCAGGTCGTCGCCCGCTTGTTCGACGGTCGCGGCAAAGGGCATCGCGTCCAGAGGCGACTCAGTCACCAGAGATTGCACCGTCCAAATGTTGATCGGCAGTGACACGGGGAGATTGGCGCCGTCTTCCTGCACGCAGCGAATCTGACGCATGGCCGCCT
>CAYNQP010000437.1:0-4037 GCA_964399325.1 uncultured Pirellulales bacterium | reverse complement strand
CGGGCCAGTTGGGATGCGATCACTGTCGTGGGTAGCGGTCTTGCCTTGATTGCATTTGCACCAGCCATCAAACGACTTCGCCCGCGCCATTGGTTGACGGGTATCGCTCTTGCCTGTGTCATCATTGCCTTTTTCTTCATGCTCCACAGGTCCTTTGCCTATGCCGGGAAGGTCCTTGAGCCGAAGATCCACAAGGTCGAATCGACAGCCCCTCACTGAGTTGAGTGAGTGCGAATATAGCGTGCGAGTATTGCTCAACAACCTTGGCCGCGCCGCGAGCCAGTCCAGGACGGTCCGGCTGGGCGGCGTTGCCGCCCGTATCGTGATTGCCCGCCACGTCGTAGCTGGGGGACTTCAGCCGCTGGGTGATAAGCGGTTCGTAGGTGTCCTTCGCGGCGTTGGTGGGCCATTCGGTGATGTCACTGAGCCCGAACACGAACGCCGGCTCGGTCACCACTCCGCCTATCACCTCCGGCCAAGTTCGCCCCGGCAGCGCGTTCATGGCGTTGATGGCCGGGATCAAGTGCTCCCCATTGCCGTCCGTTTGCACGTGCTGATCCGACCAGCCGAAGAACGTCAGCGTCTTCTCTTGGCCTGGATTGACACCGCCCAGGGCGAATGCGATTGCTCCCCAGCCTGCGATGATTCCTGTCACGGTCTGTCGTTGGCGCTGGAGCATGGTTTGTCTCCTGTCCCGGATTATCTCGGATCGTCCCACCCGCATAGCATATCGGGCTTCTGGATGCAGCCCGAGAAGCTCTCGCAAAGGGCGTTGCCACGCGAAAAAGGGTTGTTTCTCTCCGGTCTCGACGCTACAATAGAATTGCCGAGGGACGGCAGTGGGCCAGAGACGTGAGCGTGCGCAGCGGCAGCAATTCCTTCTGGCGCGGCTTTGCGAGGAGATTCTCATCGGGAAGAGGGAACAGATTGTGCGAGAAAGGAATCCTGGGCATAGAAGCGACGTGATTCTTGTGCGTCTTCTGTCCGTCATTATGATATCATCTATGGCATGGGAGCAAGCATCATGGCATCGTCGGGACGTCATCTCAGATTAGGACTTGTGCTCGCCGTCCTTTTCACTATGGACTCTGCTGTTACGGCCCTGAGCGTCGACTTCGTCGGCGGCACGGGCGAGCCGAACGATCCCTATCGGATCGCCACCGCCGAGCAGTTGATATCGATGGGCACAGATCCGAACCTACTGGAAAAGCACTTCGCCCTGGTGGCGGATATTGACCTGGACCCGAATTTATCGCGCGACTGGATCTTTGACCGGGCGGTCATTGCTCCGGATGTGAACGGTACTCTGGCAGGTTTCCAGGGCAAAGGTCTCGCGGGATGTCTGGACGGCCGGGGTCATGTCATACGGAATCTTTATGTGGAGGCTCCGGATTGTGACTACATCGGATTGATCGGCTGTGTGGCAGAAGGAGGGCGGATCACACACCTGGGACTTGAGCAGGTGGTCGTCCGGGGGCGTGCAAGGGTAGGTGGGATGGTCAGAGAGAATCACGGAACGGTGACTTGCTCCTATCTTCTTGGCGACGTGGTTGGCCACGAGAAGGTCGGTGGGATGGTTGGTAGCAACTGCGGCCAGGTGGCGGATTGCTACAGTGTCCCGGTGGTCCATGGCACCCACGATGTAGGGGGCTCGTCGGCGATCATGAGGCAGGGTTGATTGCCAACTGCTATGCGGCTGCGGTTTCGGGCCAGGCCGGCGGGGGGAACCTGGAACTGGTTGGGAGCAGGCAGGGGAGGCTTTCTTACTGCCACTACCTCGGGGATTCGGCGGCAGGAACCACGTCCATCTACAAAGGAACGGCTCTTGCCGATAACCAGATGCGGCGCCGCAGCAGTTTTGGGGGCTGGGACTCTCATTCGGATGGTGGATATGGGTATGCAGACCACTGGTACTTTGTGGAAGGCGAGTATCCGGTATTGAGTTGGCAATCAGAGATCACGGGTTTGATCTTAGTTCCGCAAGTGGTTGGATTGACCCAGGAGGAGGCAGAGCGGGTCATAGAAGACGCCGGTATGATGGTATGGTCTGTCTACAAGGACTATCATCAGGAGCGCGCCGTCGGAGAGGTCATCAGTACGTATCCTCGTTACTACGTTTACGCCGATGACATCGTAGACCTCCATGTGAGCCTCGGGGCCTATGACTGGTCGGCCAATGCGGGCGATGGCTCTGAGTCTGATCCCTACCGGATACAGTCCCTGGGACAACTGGAATCCCTGCGGGGACATGATGAGTTGCGCGACAGCCACTTTGTCCTGGCAGCGAACATTGAGTTGAATCGAGAGGCATATACCCGGCCGATCGTACCCTGGGCTCTGGCCGGGGTCTTTGATGGGCAGGATCATACGATCAGCCGTTTCTCCGGCGTGAACACATGTCTGTTTGGCTCGCTGGAAGCCCAGGCGGTCGTCCGTCATCTGACATTCACGCATGTCTCCGTCGCCCAGTCCAGCGGGATCCTGACAAACACCAATGGCGGATACGTCGAATTCTGCAACGTATCTCGGGGCGGTCAGTTGGCTGGCGAAGGGACTGTCGGAGGACTGGTGGGCACAAACACAGGCACTCTTTCCCGGTGTGATAGCCGCATCAGTGTCATTGGCACGGGCTCGGTGCAGGGACTCGGGGGCATGGTTGGCGCCAACTCCGGTACAGTCATCCGGTGTCGTGTTGAAGATGGCACCATCGCCGGTGTCGATACGGTCCAGGGGCAGGGAGGACTCGTGGGCAAGAACTCCGGCCAGGTGACCGAGAGTTTCATTCAGGGAGGCGAGATCAGAGGGGAATTCGGTACCACGGGCATGGGAGGTCTCGTAGGATCCAATAGCGGCATTGTTGCAGATTGCTGGTCCCATATCGCGATGGCAGATTCCGGGGGGTCGTGCCATGTCGGCGGACTGGTCGGCGAGAATTTCGAAACCGTACAGAACTGCCATGCCGATTGTTGGATGATCTCCTGTGAGTCTGCCACACGGGTCGGTGAATTGATCGGAGCCAACAGCGGAACGATCACCAGTTGCTATTTCGAGGCGCGCTGGTTCAACAACGGTCTGGGAAGAGCTATCTCGGGAGATCGGTGGTATCGAAGGGCAACGTTCGTGGGCTGGGATTTTGAGACGGTCTGGGAGATATGTGAGGGACGGTTCATGCCGTTCCATCGGTGGGTAGGGTGGAACATCTGTCCGGACGGTTGACATGCGTGAGCCAGAGCGAGAACCCGGGATTGATCCTTCTGTGGGCAAGAGGTGAATACCCAGTTATAGATTTTCAATCGTGACAGACCGATTGGGAGAGACGAGCATGCGAATCACACGTATCAACTTGGTTTCCACTATGCTGGCATTCTGGATGATGCTGGGCGGCGTACCCGTATGGGCTGAGTACGAGGGTGGAACCGGAACACCGGATGATCCCTATCAGATCGCGACAGCGGCGTAACTCGTCTCGATCGGCGGTGATTTCGACGTATTGGGTAAGCACTTTGTCCTGATCGCGGACATCGACCTGGATCCCAACCTGCCTGGTAGGCGGGTGTTCGACCGAGCACCTCTTGATTGGCCTGTGCGGACGGGTACGTCATTGACAAGGATCCCTTTCAATGGTGTGTTCGACGGCGCCGGACACGTCATCAGAAACATGGTGATCGATGGCAGCGGGAGAGGGCCCCAGGTGCATCGATACTATGAAACGTCGATAAAGGGGCCGCAGGGGCAGGATCGTGTGCGCTACATGTATATTGACTATTACAAGCAGGGATACGCCGGTGCGGGACTATTTGCCCTGATAGGCGGATCGGGTTGCGTGAAGAATCTGGGGTTGGAAGACGTTGATATGCCCTGCGTCGTCGATTACGCAGGCTGCTTGGCCGGAACCTCACAGGGATGTGTCACGAACTGCTATGCGACCGGCCGTATCAGCAGTTTTGGGCGGTACGTTGGAGGGCTCATCGGCTACAACGACGCGAGCGGCCGCGTCATTGATTGCCATGGCGATGTGGATGTCAAGGGGCGGCAGC
>CAYNQP010000436.1:0-4037 GCA_964399325.1 uncultured Pirellulales bacterium | reverse complement strand
CGACGGTACTTCGCAGGGTCGTACTCCCGGCCCATGACCTGCTCGCAGAACTCTTCAGAGATATTGAACAAACACTCTGGCGGAAACAGCGTCTTAGCGCCAGGGAAGTTGTGCACAACGGGTTTCAGGCCCGCGGCCATGCCCATCAGCAACGCCTCCACCTGGCTTTCGCCAATACCGCTGGAAATGATGAAGTGCTTGTCGGCCAACCAAGCATTCAGGTCGCTCGGGTAAGACGTGAAAGACACACCATCGGTCAGCCCCAGAGTCTGCACCATGTGTCGAACATATTGCTCCAAAACGGGACTCTCGAAGTGACCTGAGAAGAACAACCTGTAGTCGCCGTCAATATAGTGCAGCTTCTGCATGCATTGCAGAAGAAAGGCCGGATTCGCTTCCATGGAAAGGCAGCCCATACAGGCAAGGGACTTGCCGCGTTGTCGCGACTGGAAGGCATAGCGATTCAAATTGACCCCATTCGGGATGACAACGAGACGTGTCCGATTTCGAATGTCGGGCACACGTTCCAACAGCGCGCCTTCCACTGCCGTACTGCCGAGCTGCATCAGGATATCCACGTTCTCCCATGGGACTTGTTTCACCCAGTCATCACGCACGTCTGAACGCCGCAGGCTGACGACGATCTTCCCGACGTGCGGGATATTGCAGGCTTCAACAACTGTTTCGCCGCCGCCGTCAAACCATGCGATGTCACTCCACTCCATCAACTCAGCCATGTTCGCGTGCGTTCGGGCTCCGCCGAATTCCATCTGGAATCGCTGTCCAACAAACGCACAAGCCTCGGCAAGAGCCCCATCCTCCCCCACCCCGCAGCGGAAGAAGGCGACTTTCGGCCGCTTGTTGCGGATGACATCCAGCATGGGAGCAATCACCTTCTGTTCGGGCCACAGACGATGAGATCGAAGCAGCACCTCAATGGCCTGCCCTTTCTTGCGTTGATCGAGCAACCGGGTCGCCGTGCGATTCAGAAGATCGACGTTGAGAATGCCCATCTGCTCCATCGCGTCGAAAAGCGAAGCGGCTTCGCTGGCCAAACCGTCGCCCAGATACGTCTCGACAAGATTCCAGACAATCTCGCCGCTGTCAGGCCGAAGGCTTCGGGCCTTTACCAGATACGGGATCGCATCGCCGGAGCGTCCCAGGCAATGAAGGAGGGCGCCCGCGTCGTTGAGAGCCTGTGCATCGTCGGGCTTCATCCGCAGGTATTCTCGGACACAATCGAGTGCTTCCTGATGCTTGCCGGCCTCAGCCAACTCCAAGCCTCGTTGATAAGAGTTCAGACCCATCTGTGTTGCCATCTTCTGCTCCCTTCTAACCAGCAGTCGTGTCGAGACAATCATCCTCCCAGACGACTGCAAATCTCGTGCCGACAACTAGAAATGCAATTAATCCCCCGAGAGGCCGCCTTGATAGAGTAGACTGCCTAGAAATCAGACACTCACGTCTGCAAAACAGCCATCGTGCCCCCCGGCATGTGGAGTACTTATCCGATGAAGTCCAATAATGACATGCTCATCAGCTTGCCAACAACGGACAGCGACATCTGGTAGAGTATTTCCCGCCGCGACAAGTCGATGGCAATCTGGGCAATATCTGCTTCCTGCAATCGGGTTGCCTCATCCTGCGTGTCAAACTGCATATTCTCAAGGCTGTCCTTCAGTGTGTTCAGGAATCCGATCTTGGAACCGGTGGCAACGTTGGCTTGCATGAGAAGGTTCCGCACCTCTTCAACAGCAGCCACCCCCTGGTCCAAACAGTCAAGCAGCTTCTGGTGCGGGAGGTTTCTCTCATTGAGCAGGATATCGCGTATACTGATCAGCGTGCTGAACATGTCATACGTTCCAGGCGCACGAATCAGTTCCTGGCCAGTGCTGCTGATCTCCGTTGTGTCAACGTACAGGACCCTTCCCGTGCGTGAGTCCGTCACTGCCTGGTTGGGATCCCCCCCGACCGGTACCGTCACAAATGTGGCCCCGTCGTCGATAGAGATACGGTAATTCGTCCCATCGTGCTCGACGGTCAGCCACGTGTCGCCCCGCACATTGGAGGTCCCCGTTCCCGCTTGGGCACCCGTATCTCCGGAGAATATAGGGTCTTGGCGATCATTCGACCGAAAGATCTCATCACCTACGTGATAGCCCGCAATTTCCACCGAAGGTGCGATATTGATGCGTCGCGCTTCATCGCTGCCCTGATAGGTTACAGCCGTAATGTATTCGCCCTCGCGTTCAACAATGTAGGGCGCTATCCCGGTGTCGTTGCCACCGAATAGAAACTGGTTCGCATGTTTGGTGTTGGCCAGCGAGACCACTTGCTCCAGCGTGCTGTTGATCTTGTCTGCAAGTCGCTTCTGGCCCTCGGCGTCTTGTACGCCTCCGACGATCTGTGTCAAAAGGGTGCGCGTGTCCGCCAGTTCAGATGCCATATTCTCAATGATGGTCGAGGAGATTTCGAGCGTGCCGATCAACTCCGTGAGGCTTTCCTGATAGCCATCCAACGAGCGATCCTGTGTATTCAATCCCAGGATGCGGTACGCCTCAGAGGGACTGTCCGACCCGCGATTGACCCGGTTGCCGGTAGATGCCTGCTCCTGCAACTGCGTGATGGCTTTGGTGTGCAGATTCAGGGCATAACTGACACTGTCGTAGACGCTCGTTAACGAACCGCTCATAACCGCCTCATGACTGTTTGGGCCGCCGCATTCGATCCGTTCTTCCGGACAGTCCTGGCGCCCGCTCGTATCCGTTGTCTGCAGATCAGACGATGTCCATCAGGGTAACCATCGCCGTTTGCAGACTGTTGAGATATTGGGCCATGGCCTGAAACATCTTTTCAAAGACAAGCAACTGCGCCGCTTCGTCATTGACGTTGACGCCGCTGATGTCGCCCTGCCGCTGCTTCAGATTCTGGATCATGGCTTCGACGTTGTCTTGCCGGGACTGTTTCAGCGCGATCTCCTGACCAAGATTGGCCACAGTCCTATGGTAGTACTCGCTGGGTGTCATACCATCCAGGCTGTCGCTCGCTTGATCTTGTACGCCCGAGAGCCGAAGGGCGGCAAGGTTGTCCGTCAAATCGCTTCCGAGGGCAGTGGCAATTCGATCGGGTACATCGGCGACACTGCTGCACACGCGCATCTCCGATGCACTGGCCCCCGAGAAGAAGGTGTTCAGACCGGCGGCCGCCAGGAAGCCCGAGGTATCCGTTGTCGCCAGGGCCTGAACCTCAAAGCTATCGCCGGCGTTCAGATCGCCCCTGCTGACGGTAACCTTGATGCCGTTGGTCATCTCAATCACATCACCGCCCGCATAACCGGCCCCGATATTCAGCGTGCTCGCGACCGCGCCGGTTTCATCCGTGACGTCGAGACGCAGACTGCCGTTGCCGACGGCCCCGCTTCCGGCCACCGTGAACGTGAGCGTTTGACTCGTCTCCTCCGTGTAGGCTCCAGAGAGCGAGATCGTCGGAGGCAAGGTCGCCGTCAGGTTACTCACCGTCGGCTCCGGCGACACCGCCGGCGTGAAATCGAACTTATACCCCAGGTCAGACAACATGTGTAGCCGGGCCGAATTCACAGACGCATTCAGCCCCTCAATGGCGTCAATCTTGGCTGCAATCGATGCGAGGGTGTCGGGTGTCGGCCCCGATATGTCCACATCAACACCATAACGCCGGATTTCACCGGTGTTGGTGTTAGTCACCCTGATGTAGAAAGTCCCGTCGGTGATGGGCGCCTGGGCCTCGGCCAGATCCTCGCCGCTCACAGTCCAACCGGTCAATTCGTCAAAAGCTCCGTCCTTCCCCAGCCCTTGTACATGATACTGATTGATTTGGTTGATGATCGCTTTGGCCAAGGTGTCGAGATCATTCTGAAAACCTGGCAGCAGCTCGTTTTTGAGCGACAGCAGGCCGCCGAGCCGACCTCCTTGCACCTGTAAGCCATATCCTTCACTCCCGGCGGCGAAGAGACCCAGTGACTGGTCGCTCTGCAAGCCAACCTCCACCCCGACGCAGAT
>CAYNQP010000435.1:0-4041 GCA_964399325.1 uncultured Pirellulales bacterium | reverse complement strand
TGACGACCACATCATCGCAGTACACCAGGTTGCACGTCCAGAACGGCGGATTCTGGAGCTTGACCCCTTCGATGCGCACGCGTCGGCAGTCCACCGGCTGGATCATCGGGGGACGCAAAAACCACCCCTTCTGCTCGAAGTACGCGTAGCCCAGGGCGCCGGCGTTCTTCTCTTTGAACATCGCGACGTATTTGGCGACCCGCGCGACGCGTTCGGTGTCCTCGGCGGCCGCCCGGTTCCTCTGATAGCTGCCCCACCACGCCTTGCCCTGCCCGTCGATGACGCCGCGACCGACGATGGCGATGTTCTCCGCCTGGTAGGCATAGATCTGGGGCGAGAAGTTGATGCACTCGAGTCCTTCCCAGCGCGACTTGACCATCGGCAGATAGTCCTCGAAATCCGTGCTGAATCTCAGCACGGCCCCCGCGTCCAAATACAGCGTGATATTGCTCTTGAGATGAATCGGCCCAGTCAGATATTTGCCCGCGGGGAAATAGACGGTCCCGCCGCCGGCGTTCACCGCCGTGTCGATGGCCTTGCGAATCGCTGCGGTGTCCTTCGTCTTGCCGTCGGCGACCGCGCCGCAATCCTTCACGCTCGTGAAGGGCAGCCCCTGGCCCCAGACGACACCGCACGTCATCACCACGAGAGATAGAACACAGAGGAAGCGTATGCGATGAGTTCTCATATTCCTGCTCCTTTCACCGGTAGAGACAAAATGTGGCGCCCCTGCCCTCGGGGTGATCCCAGCCGAGGGCGGCTGGGCCACATCGCAAGCGCGCCAGTATAGCATGTCCTCAAGCCTAATTCCACGTGGAGACGCAACATCTTGCCCCGCGCCATTCCGCTTCTGTCAATGCGCCGGCCGTTTTGGTACAATGGCAAGTGACAGGTCCACCAACCATGGGGATTCAACTACGATGGAGATGCTGCTTTGAGACACAACCACAAGGCCTTCACCCTGATCGAACTCCTCGTAGTGATCGCCATCATCGCCCTGCTGATGGGGATCCTGCTGCCGGCCCTGAGCCGCGTGCGCAAGCAGGCGCGCACCGTCTACTGTCTCAACAGCCTGCGCCAACTCGGCCTGGCCACGCAGGCCTACGCTTATTCAAACGACGACTACATCCCCCGCGCGCTCGACCATGAGGTCAAATGGATCCTCGCGTTCATGCCCTATCTCGGGACCGAATACAAAACCGGCACCGACTACCGCAAGGTGGATGTGTACCAATGCCCCTCCTTCCCACGTCCGGGCGTCGGTCTCAACGGCCAGCCCAACGTCGAGCAGACCGTCGACTTCGTGGTCCTCGCTTGGGACTTCGTCGACCCGGTACTGCCCACCCAAAATAAGGGGCGCCAGAAAGACGAGCCCACGAAGCTCAGCGCCATCAGGCAGGCCGGCGAGCGCATCTATCTGGCCGACAACGAGGCGGGCCCGTGGCGGCCCGTCATCACCGACCGCGACGAACTGAATGTGGCCTCCCGCTTCAGCCTGCTCGACGTCTGGTCGACGACGCACCTGCCGGCCTCCGACGGCGAATCGCCCGGCAGCAATCTCACCCGCCGCGTCGCCAAGGACCGCCATCGAGGCAAAGGCTGCAACAACCTCTTCTTCGACGGCCACGCCGCCTGGCTCGCCGCCGAGGACAACACCTCCCGCTACTGGTGCGGCGTCGAACCCTTCTGACCCGACCCCACGCAACGACCTGCTGTGTTATCATTCTGACTGCAGGCCCGTTCAGCCCCCTTCTCTGTCATTCCAACCGCAGGCTCGCCCTGAACCCTCATTCGTCATTCCGACCGGAGGTCTGGCGAAGACGGACCGCCGTGCAGGAGTCTCCCCGCGTATAGAGCGCCAGGCCTGAGTGCCGATGCTGGGTGTTGTACCAGGGGAAGAACTCACATCCGAAGGCCCACGTGTGACTTGAAATCCATCGTGCAACGACATTTTACCCTGATGTCGCATCCTTGGCAGAACCCTCTGCACAAGCAACGCCGCGGTACCTGCGATTCGCAGGTAGCGATCCTGTGGCCCAACCGCCCTCGGCTGGGAAACCGAAGCCATCACCCCCGAGGGCGGGCGTGCCACATCGCCCGACCCAGAGAGCACACCTTGCCAGCCGCCACTCCAGATACGATAAACGCCGTCTTCTCTGCCGTCGGCGCTCGCCGCCTGCACTCCGGCTTGTCACCTGTATTCACGATGTTTCTACTTGCATTACGGCTCGCCCGCGCGTACAATTGCAGAAATTGACGTGACGGCCTTGGAGGCCGAGAGATGAGTTCCAAAAACGTACCTGCCACTTCGCCTTCAATCCGTTGCTTCTTGGAGGCGCAGTCATGCTGCAGACTACACTACTTGCCGGCGCCAGCGCAACCACCCAACAAGGCGGAAGTGCCGGACAGATGAAAAGTGTGATACTTGGTGCCACTATTGGCGTCGTCGGGAGCTTGTTGACGCTCGTGGTCTCACAACTCTTCTCGGGCCGTCGGTGGAGGAGAGAAAGCAGACTCAAACTTGTGGAGGAGGAACTCAGAGAGCGTAGAGTAATATACCCAAAAATCATCACCGCGCTGCCAAAGGTCAGCCAAGCATCTGAGTGGCCAATGGACTTCCTCTCTGATCTCTGCGCTTGTGCCCCACGCGAGGCAATCGACAAAGCCAATAGTCTACTCAATTCTGAGAAATCTGTGGATGAGAAAAAGAAGCTGCATTGGGAGATCGTTGACTGCCTGACTGCGGATTTACTGAAGCGGCAGGAAGAACGCAGGGCAATTGTATGCGGAGGGCAGCGGGACAGGCAACGAAGTGCTGTGGCGCGCCGGGAGGAGCCAAAGACACGCGCTAGCGATCGGGGTCCCTAACAGCACGCGCGCGGCTCGCACACTGACTGTAACGCTCCTTGATGAGGCAGACTGTGGCTGACACTACAAGCATTTGCGCTTTGCGCGCGTTGACATCATCGCTAATCAGCGACACATTGAAGAAGATACGATCGGGACGACAGCATTCGCCGTCGCAGAAGGAGCAGCATTTTCGAACAGCCATCTACTTCCTCCTGGAAGCGAAACCGTATGTTGATGGTGCGTGGGAAATGCTTTCGTCTGGCAACGTCCGCGGCGCCTTCGCTCTCTGCCGATGGGTGCTCGAGGCAGCCATGAATCTCTGGTGGGTGGTGGCCGACCAGGATGAGATCGAACAACGTCTCAAGGACCTCGCAGGAGAGGCTCTCAGGAATGAGACCAAGCTTCGCGCCGACCTCGCCAAGCTCTACGCACAGCACGCTACGGCACTCCAAGCGGGTACTGATACGGCCAAGAAGGTGATGAACGAACTCGGGGTCGATAGGCTCCAGGACCTGTGTAGCCGCATAAAGAGCGTCAAGCCACCAAACAGACCAGATTGGCCTGATCTCTACGTCCTCTACAGGATATGCTGTCTTGCCTCGCACCCTGGCCTCAGAGTTTGGTGGCGATTCAGAATGGTGGGCTCGGCCACCGTGTCATCGGAACCAATTGACAACCAGATCTTCACCACCGAATTGGCTTGCTGGATGGTGGCTGCCGGTACCCTATGCCTGACCTGCGACTGTCTCTGCCTCAGCGGAACCGAAGATATGGAGGCGCTGAAAGACTGGTGGAGCAAGAAGGTGGAACCCCGTCTCCCTCGCCACGGGTAGCCTCCCGAGGCGCGCATGCTGCATCGTCTCCTGGTTGAATGAATTGATGCGTCGCAGACCGATGCAGTGTGAACGTTGCGACACCGTCATACGGATTCGGAAAAATCCTCGCGCGCCCGTCAAAATAGTTCTTGCAGGGTGGGTCCTTGACCCACGCGTGACTTGAAATCCATCGTGCAACTTCTACCCCGATGTCACATCCTCGGCACGTCCATTCGCCCCTGTGGCCCAACCACCCTCGGCTGGGAAACCGAAGCCATCACCCCCGAGGGCGGGGGCGCCACATCACCGAAACGAGCATCGCAACCGCGCGCCCGATTCGAACGGCAGGCCGTACCGCCTTCACCCACAGTTGCAG
>CAYNQP010000434.1:0-4059 GCA_964399325.1 uncultured Pirellulales bacterium | reverse complement strand
CCGAAACGTCCGAAGATGAAGAATATCCTCGCGGCCTATTGGGCCGACCTGGGTATCAAGGAGTTTCGCTGCGCCGAGACGGAAAAATACGCCCATGTGACCTTCTTCTTCAATGACTACACCGAGAGACCTTTCAAGGGAGAGGATCGGCAGATTGTCCCGTCGCCCAAGGTGCGAACGTACGACCTCAAACCCGAGATGAGCGCCTATGAGGTCACCAACATCGTGCTCGAACGGCTCGATTCGGACAAATACGACGCGATCGTCGTCAATTTCGCCAATCCGGACATGGTCGGTCACACGGGGGACCTGTCGGCCGCGATTCACGCCGCCGAGGTCGTCGATGAGTGTGTCGGGAAGATCCTGGACAAGGTCAAGGGCCTGGGCGGGGCGGCCATTATCACCGCCGACCACGGCAACTTCGAGAAAATGACCGACGGGGATCCCGACAGCCCCCACACCGCCCACACCATCGGTGACGTGCCGCTCATCGTCTTCGATGACCGGTACCAGGGCAAGACGCTCCGCGCCGAAGGGACGTTGGCTGACATCGCGCCGACGTTGCTGGAAATGATGGGGCTGCCTCAGCCCAAGGAGATGACCGGCCGCAGCTTACTGCAAGCCTGATGGCGAAATTCGAAGCACGAAACTCGAAATTCGAAACAAATTCAAAGCACAAAACCCCAATGACAAAAATGCTGACGCCCAGCGAGGCAACCGTTTGGAATTTTTGGGTTTTGGTCATTTGGCATTGTTTCGGATTTCGTATTTGGCGGAGGAAGCCAAAGGGCCAGAGAGGAATAGGTACCCCATATGGGTCGGATTGTTCGCCTTGACCAGAACATGATCAACATGATCGCCGCGGGCGAGGTTATCGAACGCCCCGCCAGCGTGGTCAAGGAACTCATGGAGAATGGCATCGACGCGGGCGCGACGGAAATCACCGTCGTCGTCGAGGACGGCGGCCGCCGGCTGATCTCCATCACGGACAACGGCTCCGGCATGGAGGCCGACGATCTCGATGCCGCGTTCGAGTCCCACGCGACGAGCAAGATCAAGAACACCGATGATCTGCATGCCATTGCGACGCTCGGGTTTCGGGGCGAAGCCTTAGCCAGCATCGCCTCCATCGCGCAGGTTCGGGCCGTCAGCCGGACACGCCAGTCCGATCAAGCCCATTGCCTGGAGATCGACTGCGGCAGCAAGAAACCCCTAAGTCCCTGTAGCGGCGACGTCGGGACCACGATTCAGATTCGGGACATCTTCTATAAGACGCCCGCCCGCCGCAAGTTCCTGCGCACCGCCAATACCGAGATGGGTCACATCAGCGAACAGTTCATGCGCATCGCTTTGGCGGCCGGCCCACTCGGCCTGACGCTCATCCACAAGGGCAAGGAGTTGTACAGGCTTGCGAAGAACCAAGGCGTGAGAGAGCGAATCGCACAACTGTTCCCGATGCTGCCTGCCGACGATCTCATCGAAGCAGAGACTGACGAGAAGAACATACGCATCCGGGCGCTGCTGGGCCGACCAAGCGGCTCGCGCACGAACAATCGGTTCCAGTACGCGTTTCTGAACGGCCGGTTCGTGCGGGACAAGTTCATCTCGCACGCGATCAAGGAAGCCTATCGGGGGCTGCTCGAACCGAATCGATTCGGCGTGGTGTTTCTGTTCATCGAGATGCCCCACACCGATTACGACGTCAACGTTCACCCGACCAAGATCGAGGTTCGCTTCTTCAACGCGAACCTGGTCCACTCGCAGGTGTTGGGCACGATGCGGGAGAAACTCCTCGGCACGGACCTTCACGTCTCGGCCAAGCTGCCGACCGGCCCCGGCGACTCTATCGACGATGCGTCGGGACATCCACACGCCCGCAGGCAGGAGATCGCCGACGCGATGGCGGAGTTCTTCCAGAAGCACCGACCCGCCCATCAGCAACAGCAATTCGATTTGACTGGGCACCGGCCGCACCGCCCGGCAACGGTCGGCCACCCAGAGCCGTCCACGCCGTTCCCGGAGCCCCGGCCCTCGGCCGAACTGGAGGGACCGAAGTTCATCCAGATCCACGACAGCTATGTCGTCGAACAAACCGCCGAGGGGTTTGTCATCATCGATCAGCATGCCTTGCACGAGCGTATGCTCTACGAGGTGTTGCGCCAGCGCGTGGGAAGCGGCAACCTCGAATCGCAAAGGCTGCTGCTGCCCGAGAATTTCGACGTCACGGAGGCACAGGCCGGCGCCATCGAGAGCAACGCAGAATTGATCGCCAAGCTCGGGATCGAGCTGACGCCGTTCGGTCCGCGAACGTATGCGGTTCAGTCGTTCCCGACGCTGCTGGGCAAAGCCTCCCCCGCAGCCTTCGTGCAGGACCTGATCGACTTGCTGGCGGCCAAGAGCGGCGACCTGGACGCCGAGAACCTGCTCGATGAAGTGTTGAACATGACGGCCTGCAAGGCGGCCATCAAGGCTGGTCAGAAGCTTACCGATGAGGAAATTCAGCAGCTCCTGGCGGACCGGCGGCGCTTCGAATCAACGAATCGATGTCCGCACGGACGGCCCACAACGATCAAGTTCTCCATGAGCGAGCTGGAGAAACAGTTCAAGAGGACCTGATGCGCAGATGGTGGCTCTTAGTGACGGCGTTGGTGCTTTGGAACCTCTTGGGCTACGCGCTGCTCAGGCCACAGTCGGCTGATGCCCATGCCGGTGCGCCGCGGACCGCAAGACCGGCGCGTATCGTCTCCATGGCGCCCAACCTCACGGAGATTCTCTTCGCCCTGGGCCTGGGGCCCAGTATCGTGGGCGTCACCGGCGACAGTGACTACCCCCCCGCCGCGGCAGACAAGCCGAAGGTCGGCAGCTTCTGGCAGCCGAACATCGAGGCCATCGTCGCCACCCGACCCGATCTGGTCGTGACCCTGGGCTTCGAGCAACAGAAGAATCTTGCCCACCGGCTCAGACGGATGGGCTGCGATTCCTTGATACTCGATATCGAGACGATCGAAGACCTCTTCCAGGGCATGCTTGCCGTGGGTGCCGCAACGGGTACGGATGACCGAGCCCGGGAATGGGTCGGCGACATTCAAGCGCGGATACGAGGACTTCGAACCACACTCGGGACGGGCGACGCACCCAAGGTCCTCTGGGTCGTGCAGAGAGAGCCCCTCCGGGTAGCGGGCCGGGACACGTTCCCTAATGAGCTGATCGAATTAGCCAGCGGGCGGAATGCCATCGGCGCGACCTTGCACAAGTACCCGCCTATCGGCGCCGAGCAGGTCATCGCCTCGGGCATCGAGGTCATCATCGAACCGACGATGCTCGAAGGTGACGAGAGCAAGCAGCGCGAGCAGGCGTTCCAATACTGGAGCCGCTTTCGCAACGTCCCGGCGGTGGCCAATGGACGCATCTACATCGTCGACGGCGACCTGGTTTCGCGGCTCAGCCCGCGACTGTATCAGGGAGTTGAGATCGTCGCGCGGTGCCTGCGACCCGAATTGTTTGGAGAATGAGACGGTGCAAACGCTCCTGTCCCCGAGAACACTGCTGATCAGAACCATCGCCGCCCTGCTGCTGCTCGTTCTGATCATGCTCGCCTGCTCGTTCGTGGGCACTGAGAGCGTTTCTCTCAAAGCGGCCTTCACGCACCGCACCGAGGCCAGCGCGCCCAACCCCGACTACGAGATACTCCTGCGCGTACGAATTCCCCGGATTGTCCTGGCCGCGATTGTGGGCGCGGCCTTGGCCGCGGCAGGGGTGACGTTTCAGGCGCTGCTGCGCAACCCCTTGGCGGATCCGTATATTCTCGGCGTCTCCAGCGGCGCCGGCCTGGGCGTCATGCTGGCCGTCATCAGCGGGATCAACTGGACCCTGTGGGGACGCTCCCCGATGGGCGTGTTCGCCTTCGTCGGCGCGTTGGGCACGGTCTGGCTGGTCTGGGGCATCGGCCGGATCACGGGCAAGGTTCACGTCACGGGACTGCTGCTGGCCGGTGTGGTTGTGAATGCGTTCTTCTCGGCCGTCATCATGTTCCTGGCCTCGATCGCCCGAGGCCAACAG
>CAYNQP010000433.1:0-4061 GCA_964399325.1 uncultured Pirellulales bacterium | reverse complement strand
CGGCACAGGTATCCCCTTCAGGGGTGAAGTTCTTAACGTCGATGACCAGACACGTCTCGGCGTCCTGCGAGGCCCTCAACTTGTCACGATCGGCAAACTCGATCAGTCGATACTGGGTGCCCGCTGATTCGGCGCCAAAGTGCGGCAGGTTCCGGAACAGTCGATCCAGCTCCGTACGGACGATGTGCAGGAGGTGGCTGCGCTTCTTGGCGCCAGTGGCGAAACGACGGTCGTTGACCTTGGTCAGGGCCTCGATGATCGTCGCCGCGTATTTCGTCTTCTCGGCTTGATCGGCCACGAACCGGCAAACCCGGCGGACCTCGTCGTAGCTCCATGCCGGGACGCGACTGCTGATGATATCGTAGATGCGTAAGGCGTCTTTGGCCTCCAACGCCTTCCGCAAGTCCTGGGCGATTTCAGTCTCTACCGGCAGCGATTCATCGACGTTTTTGGTGAAGTCACAGGCCTCGGTCTGTTTTGGCATGGGGACGGGCTTGCCGAATTTATCCGTGCAGGTCATGCGTATGTGACCGGTCTCGTCCGTCTTGAGATCGAATCGAAACGAGCCACCATCGGTATGGCTGCCACCGCGAGCGTTCCAGTAACGGTCCGCGACTGGGCAGATCCGTTTGTCATCCTTGGACAAGCTCAGAAGTGTGGCATCGACGGCCTGCTTCTCCGAAGCGATCAGGCCCACCTGCACCTCGCCGTCGGAAAACGCGAACACTTGCGGACGCAGCATCGCGGTGTCTGTGATGCCCAACAGTTGGAACTGTTTCTGCTCGGCGAGATTGCGCGCCAGAATGAAGAACCACGGGCCGTCAGGCGAGCCATGGATATGCGTGGCCTGGATGGCGCGGTAGGCTTTCTGCTTGTCTTCGGGCAGCCTGTCGAAGTCCAGTTCGGTCGTTGGGGCCAGGGCCTCGATGATGTATTCCAGCGGATAATGGTACGTGCGATGCAGCAGGTCGAACATTAGGGCCGAGACCTCGGTGTCGGTCAGGAATTGCGGCCGGATGTTCCGCTGCAACAGGTACTCGCATACGGAGTGGTAGTTGGCGAAGTCCCCGTTGTGCACGAGGGCCATGTCGATCCCGGCAAACGGATGGGCCCCGCCGGGATGCCACACGCGTCCCCTGGCCGGGAAGCGCTGATGCGCGATCCATACATGGGCCTTGAAGTCCTCGATCTTGTAGTACTTGACGATGGCCTCGGCAAAACCCACGACCTTGAGGATCATGACGTTGCGGCCATGCGACAACACGAAGGCCTGCTGCTCGCCCAAGGAGGCGTAGTACTGCTCGTTCAGCCTGAAGCTGTTCTGGCAGACGAACTCGTCCTCGGCCTCGCGTCGGTCCAGATCATGCAAATCATGGTCCTTGATGAACTTGTCCAGGACTTCGGTCTTGACGCGTACGAAGTAACGCCACACGTCCGGCGGTCTGTTTTCCAGGCCCGGGACGCTTTGCCAATCGTCGACGGTATCCAAGGCGACCGCTTGGGTCACCTCGAAGTGGTTCGTGATGTAGTTCTTCTCCAAATCCTCCCGTACCGAAGGGTCCAGGAAGGCGATGTGCAGCATGTAACAGTCGTCCAGCACCTCGCGCGTGATACCCAATTCCTCCGGGACAAGCCCGACGGCGGCGATGCCGCCCCCTTTGCCGTTGCCACGGTTGTGCATCTGAAACGACGGTTCGTAGATGTGTCTTCCGGCTACCGGCTCCGTGCAGCAGAAACCGACCACGCCGCAGCCGCCCTCTTCGGCCTCTTTTCGTACGACTTTGGGAAGGCCCAAGTCCTCGACCAGTCGTTTCTTCGCACCCAACAATTTCTCTATGCGTTTGCGGTCCACGTCTTAGCGCTCCACGTCATTCGTATAATCAAGGTGCATGAGAAGATCGGATCGGCCCACCAACTCGGACACATGCGCGAGTCCGAGACGCTTGAGAATGCGCCGCAACTCCTTGGCCCATGCACTATAGAGGTTCACCAATCGTTGTGTGCCCCATTCCAACTGCATCTTCTTGGCCAACACCGGGTCGGTGGTGGCAATGCCGCGGGGATAGCCGCGTCCACTTTCGCACTTTCCGCAGCGCACGCACCCCAAGGCCACCAATTCCGCCGTGCCGATGACTACGCAGTCGGCGCCCAGGGCAATGGCCTTGGCCGCGTCCCAGACGGAGCGAATGCCACCACTGGCCACGAGGGTAATCTTGTCACGCGCTCCCTCGGCCACCAAAAAGTTGTGCACCTTGGGGATGGCGTATTCGATCGGCATGGCGATATTCTTCTTGGCAATGTCCGGCGCGGCGCCCGTGCCGCCGTAGCCGCCGTCCAGATGCACGATGTGAGCCCCGGCGGAGTAGCTGCCCACCGCCACCATGTCCACGTCCGTAGGCGTCGATACCTTCGCCGAGACCAGGGCGCGACGATTCATGTGCTTGATCCAGTCCATGTGTTTCTGGTGGTCTTCGATGGAATAGACGCTGTGGAACGGGAAGGGCGAGAAGAGAGAAATCCCCAGCACCGCCTCACGCATGCGCGCCACGTCCACGGTGTTCTTGTCGCCCAGCAGGTGGCCTCCCAGACCGGGCTTGGCGCCCTGGGCGTACTTGAACTCGACGATCCGCACGCGCTGAATCGTCTCTTCCCGCACGCCGAACAGTCCCGTAGCGACCTGGGTAATCATATGGTCGTCATAGGGCCGCAGACGCTCCATGTAGCCCCCCTCGCCCGAGCAGCTAAAGGTATTGAAGGCCACCGCCACGCGGGCTTTCGAAAGTTGGGTCGTGTTGCTCACGGAGCCGAAGGACATGCCGCCCCCATACCAGGGCACGTCGATGGTGATGTCGTCACGTCCATCGTTGCGGCGGTTCAATTTCACGGTGGTGTCGATCTCGGCTTCATCCAACTCGACCGCCGGCTTGTCCGGAAACTTGAACCGGAGGCGGTCGAATCCGCCTTCGCTGGCACCGACCTCATAATTGTAGTCGAACTCCTCCGGCGGGATGTCACCCGTCTCGGCCATGCTCCAGGTAGCCAGCAGAAGATCCGGCGTCCAGCGATAGTCGCCGAGGGCTTTCAGGGCCGGATTCTCCACGACCTTGATCGCCTTCTGCGGGCAAACATCGACGCAATAGTGATCCGTGCCTTGACACTTGGCCCCGATGCAGAGGTGGGACCTGGCCTCCGGCATGTACTTGTAGCCCGGCTTACACACCAAGGCCCCCTGGGGACACACCTGCGCACATTTGCCGCACTTGATGCAATCGTCGGAGCGACTGATTCTATACTTGGAGATTTCATTGCGAAACCGCGTGGGGACCCGGCGGATCTGTCGGCTCATCTGAAACTGTTCCGGCCGGGTCTTGTAGGTGTTTTCCGGCAGGATCTCTTTAAGCCTGTTTTCTGGTACCGAATAGGGGGCTAAAGCTCTGCTCCTCTAACTCTTCGAAAAACATGGCACGTCCCACGTCACCGCGCAGGCGCCGTGCCTCTCGGATTCCCATTGCGCCCATCATTTCAACGAGTTGGCCATGCCAGGCCGCGATCAGATTGGTCATGCGGCCCACGCCGTAGTTGAACTTCACCGTGGGAATTTTGGCATGGCAGCTCTTGCCGAACTCGCAACGGCCGCACAGATCACATTCCAGTCCGATCAGCAAGGGCAAATCGATCGTGACCAGGTCCGCTCCACACAACAATGCCTTGGCCATGTGTTCCGGCAGGGCAATCCCACCGCTGGCGATCAAGGTGACGTCGTCGCGGATGCCGTCTTCGATCAGGGATAGATGGATCTCGCGGATCAGGTCTTTGATATGGCGGGGTTTGTCCATCCCGATCTCGTTGCCATTGCTGTCGGCCACGAGATGAACGGCCTCGATGGCGTCCTGGGCCGCCAGCTCGCGCACCCGCGCCGGCCCTTCGCTGTCGAGTTGGACCCGGACCGAGAGAACGATTCTCGGATGGATTTGCTTGATCTCTTTGATTCTTTGCAGGGTCTTCTTGCTATCGCCAATCTCGATCAGACGCGTCTTCTCGATGAGATCGGCCGCAGGGAG
>CAYNQP010000432.1:0-4063 GCA_964399325.1 uncultured Pirellulales bacterium | reverse complement strand
GCCGAACACACCATGGCGCTGATGCTGGCGATGAGTCGTAACGTCGTTCCGGCCTGCAACAGCCTCAAGTCCGGCGCCTGGGACAGGAAGAAATATACCGGCAACCAACTCAACGGCAAGATCCTGGGGGTGATCGGCCTCGGTCGCATCGGGATGGCCGTGGTGGAAATGGCTTCCGGATTCAACATGAAGATCCTGGGCTACGACCCGCTGGCGGCCCCGACCAACGCGGGGCAGCTTGGTGTCGAAGTGACGGACGATATGGAGAGAATCCTTAAAGAGGCGGATTTCATCACCGTTCATGTGCCGCGCAACGAGCAGACTCTCAGCATGATTGACGCCAAGCAGTTCGCCATGATGAAGCCGACGGTGCGTCTGGTCAACTGTGCACGGGGCGGCATCATCAATGAAGATGCTCTGTACGATGCCTTGGCCGAGAAACGCATTGCGGGAGCCGCTTTGGACGTATTCTCGTCCGAGCCTCCGGAGAACATCCGCTTCGCCGGCCTTGAGAATTGCTTGGTTACGCCGCACCTGGGGGCCAGCACCGAGGAGGCCCAGATTGAGGTGGCCGTCGAAGCCGCGCAGATTCTGATGGATGCCATCAAGGGTGGGCCGATCCGAAATGCCATCAATGCCCCGTCGACGGCAGGGGCTGTGCCGGTGCTTGTCAGCCGGTACGCATCGCTGGCGCGACGCATTGGCGCCGTGCTCAGCACCATCGCCCCAGGGAGCATCAAGGGCATTGAGGTTCAATATCGCGGCTCGATTGCCGGGATGGACGTTGAGCCTGTGACGCTCAGTTTTGCGATGGGGCTGCTGCAGAAGCACTTTGACATGCCTCTGAATATGGTCAATACATCCGTTCTGGCCAAAGAACGCGGCATTAGCATCGATGAGACCAAGAACGCCGAAGCCAAGGACGTGGCGTCGAGTTTTAGTGCGAAGGTTATCACAAATAAAGTCACTCGTTCTGTGACGGGCTCGGTTTTTGGCGAAACCTTGCTGCGTATCATCGAAGTCGACGGCATCAACGTCGAAATGACGCCGCGGGGCGCTGTGTTGATCATCTTTAACGAAGACAAGCCGGGTGTCATTGGAGCGGTTGGTGGCCTTTGCGGCCGGCACGGCATCAACATCTGCACCATGGGTGTGGGTCAGAAGCCTGAAGAACATAAGGCCATCCTGGCGGTGAGTCTTGACAAGGAGCCTGACGCCGAGGCTGTCGAAGAGTTGAAGAAGCTTGATTTTGTCAACGAGATCTACGTTTGCACGCTCAACTGATTCAGAACAGACGGATCTAATATTCTCAGATGGCGCTTTGCTGTTGGCGGCCCGCAGGGCCGTCGGGGTGCTTCCGCCAGGGGACCAGCGACATGACGCAAGAGCTCATCATAAGTGTGAGCGGCATGAGGGGAATCGTTGGGGAGAATCTTACTCCGACCATTGCTGCTGAGTATGGATGCGCCTTTGGCGGCTTTCTCAAGAGTGCTGCCGGAGCAAGCGACCGACGCCCCTGTGTGTGTATTGGCAGAGATTCCCGGGTCAGTGGCCAGATGCTGACCTGTGCTGTCGCGGCGGGTTTGTGCGCGGTCGGGGTGGATGTCGTCGATTTGGGCTTGGTCACGACGCCCTGTGTCGGCATCATGCTCCGTGAGCTCCGGTGCGACGGCGGCCTCATCATCACGGCCTCTCACAATCCCATCCCGTACAACGGGATCAAGCTACTGCTCGCCAACGGCATGGCGCCGCCTCCTGAGACGGCAGGAGAAATCCGGCAGCGGTTCTTTGAGAAACGCTTTGTTCCGGTCTCCTCGGCTGCCTGCGGGAAGGTTAGCTTGAACGAAGATGCCGATCGTGTCCACATCGAGAAGGTCTTAGCTGTCGTCCAAGCGCAACAAATCGCACCTCGCAAGTACAACATCGTGCTCGATAGTGTCAATGGTGCGGGCGCACGAATCACAAAGACGCTGCTCGCCGCGCTCGGCTGTCACGTCGTCGCGATCAACGACGAGCCCAGTGGATTGTTTGCCCACGAACCGGAGCCGACAGCCGCGAACCTGGGCGGCCTTTGCGAACGCGTCAGACGCGAGAACGCGGATATTGGTTTTGCCCAAGACCCGGATGCCGATCGATTGGCGGTCGTTGATGAGAAGGGCACGTACATTGGCGAAGAGTACACCTTGGCGCTGGCAGCGAAATACGTGTACTCTGCCCGGACCGGTGCCGCCGCCGCGAATCTGTCCACGTCGCGCATGATCGACGACATGGCAAAAGCGGCCGGAGGGCGGGTGATACGCACCCCGGTTGGAGAGGCAAACGTGGCCCAAGCCATGCTGGATAATGCGTGCATTATCGGGGGGGAGGGCAACGGCGGGGTCATCGATCTGCGCGTCGGTCCCATTCGGGACAGCCTGGTGGGGATGGCGCTGATTCTCCAACTCATGGCAGAAACGGGCCAGAGCGTCAGTCAATTGGTGCAGGAAATCGGTGGCTATCACATGCACAAGGACAAATTCGCCGCCGATTCATCGCAGGCCGGCCGCATCATCGAAATGACGAAGAGGCAGTTTGCCGAGGCGACGCTCAATACCTCCGACGGTTGCCGGTTCGACTTTGCCGATGGCTGGGTCCACCTGCGGACCAGTAACACCGAGCCGGTCATGCGCGTGATTGTCGAGGCAAAGGACGAGCCTTCCGCACGACGATACATTGAGGCGGTCTCGGGCATCCGAGAATCTGTCATGGGGAAGACCGGTGGCGACTAATAGCAAGCACGACGTTGCGGCACGCCAGATTCGGTTTGTGACCTATGCCGGCATTGTTGTCAACGTTGTTCTCTCGGTGATCAAGCTCCTCATTGGCCTAAGCGTCTCGTCTCTGGCGCTTGTCGCCGACGGTGTTCACTCGCTTTCCGACTTGGTTACTGACGTGGTCGTGCTGCTGGGATCGTACCTCGGGGCCAAAGAGGCCGATCAAAGTCACCCTTACGGACATGGCCGGCTCGAGACGTTTTCGGCCGTTCTCATTGCCTTTGTTCTTATCGTTGTCGGTGCCGCGATGCTTTACCAGGCAACCATGTCGATAGCCCGCAATGAAGCGACGGTCCCTCACTGGGCGATCCTGGCCGTTGCGTTGCTGTCGGTTCTTGGGAAAGAGGCACTCTACCAGGTGACGAAAAGGGTGGCCGTAAAGTCCCACAGCACAGCGCTTTACGCCAATGCCTGGCATCATCGCAGCGACGCCCTTAGTTCGGTTGCGGTGGCGATAGGTTACGTGTTGCTACGCTTCGGTTTCGATCACGGCGATCAGGTGGCAGCCATGACGGTCGGCCTGATGATCATCTTCGTAGGTGTGAAGGTGGTGGGCGATTCTCTGAGGGAGCTGACGGAGGGAGCCGTTGACCCCGAGACGGTGCAGCTCATCAAGGAGATCATTAGTGCCGACACGGCCATCCGCCAGTGGCACCGGCTGAGAACCCGTACGGTGGGCCGGGAGGTCTTCTTGGATGTTCACATCCTGGTGGACCCCGAATTGAACGTGGCCGCAGCGCACGAAGTGTCGGAAAGGCTGGAAAGAACATTGGATGAACAGATTTCTCGCCCTGTGAACATCACCGTCCACATCGAGCCGGACCTGCCCTTGTTCAGAAAGTGAACGCGCTTGCAGCGAGATGGGGAAACGGCCCCTTGTGTTCTTCGGGTCCCTGCCACGTCACCATCTTGCAGTCCCGGCCGCCCGGCTTCGCCGCTTCGCTCTATGCGGGTGTGACTATATTTTCTGGCAGAGTGCAATTCCTTTTGCGACAACGCCTTGCGCTGACTCTGTCATCCTGAGCATCGCGAAGGATCTGGGTCAGATACAGGAACAGGCTACGTTCACCTTCGTGGACCGGATGCTTCACTTCGTTCAGCATGACAACAGAACGGTCTTGCCAGTGAATCTGGGCACCCCCCCCGCAGCTAAGCCTCAAAAAACGCTTGACACGCCTGCGACACACGTCCACATAGACTAGGCTCTGTCTGAAAACTCACGAAATCACCTTTGGTCGGCCGATGGAAGT
>CAYNQP010000431.1:0-4068 GCA_964399325.1 uncultured Pirellulales bacterium | reverse complement strand
CGTTCTCGGCCTTTCCGGCCGCTTTGTGTCTTTTTGACCTCCCTACTGCGGCAGGATGCATCCCCCACCACCGCAGGCGCCCTGGGCCTTGGCCCCGCATGTGGGCGCCACGGACGAAGAGGCACAACCGGCCTGCCCACAGCAATCGCAACAACCATCTCCACATCCGGGCTCGCACGTCGCCTGGCAGCATTCAAGCGTACCCTGGAGCGGGCAATCGGCACAGCCACCGGCGCTTGCCGTCACTTTGGCAGCTTGGCCCGGCCTTTCCACATAGCCGGCAACCAACGCGGTGGCCCCAAGTAAGCCGACAATCACCACCACCAGCAAAACCGCGTTTTTCGTCGAATTCAGGCCTATTTTCCAGTCTCCAGGTTCAATCACGTTGTCAATCTATAGGTGGTTCCGATAAATGCTACCGACCCCCTATTCTCACATACACTACTGCCTGAGGTTCTCCGATGTTCGTGGAGACGTGTGTTTTCCGCCTGCCGAGCGAATCTGACGCAGTTGCGCGTACAGGCCCAGAAACCCTTTGACGGTGCCCAGCCGCCGGATTATAGTCTTGGGTTTAATGATATGCGGACCGGACGCATGTATCGGAGCGGCTTATGAATAGCACAAAAATCGTCGCAGAAGGCATCACGTTCGACGATGTTTTGTTAGTTCCAGCGAAGAGTGATTTCGTCCCCTCTCAGGCGGACACCAGCACCAGGCTGACACGCAACATCGAGATCAATATCCCGATCGTCTCGGCCGCGATGGATACGGTGACCGAGTCGGCCCTGGCAATCGCTCTGGCCCAGGAAGGCGGCGTCGGCATTATCCACAAGAACCTCTCGGTCCAGGCCCAGAAGCGGGAAGTCGCCAAGGTCAAACGCTCCGAGCACGGCGTTATCGGCGACCCGGTTACGCTCTCTCCCGCCGAGCCCGTCCGAAGGGCTCAGGAGCTGATGCAGGAGCAGAATGTGTCCGGCATCCCTATCGTCGAGGGCAAGAAGCTCGTCGGCATCCTGACCCGCCGCGATCTCAAATTCCTCAAGGACTACGACGCGAAGATCAGCACGGTCATGACGAAGGCCAATCTGGTCACAGGTCCGGCCGACACCAAGCTCGAACAGGCCAAAGAAATTCTGCAGGAGCGGAAGGTCGAAAAACTCCTGCTGGTCAATGGAAGAGGCGAGCTGGCCGGCCTGATCACGATGAGGGATATCGACCGCGTGCAGCAATATCCCCGGGCCGCCAGGGACCAGCGGGGCCGGCTCCGCGTCGGGGCGGCCGTCAGTGTCCATGACTACGACCGGGTCGAGGCGTTGATCGCCGCCGATGTCGATATTATTTGCGTGGACACGGCGCACGGTCACTCCCAAAACGTGGTCGATACCGTCAAAAAGATCAAGGCCAGCCACAAAATCGATGTGATCGCGGGCAATATCGCCACAGGCGACGCGGCCCGGGAGCTGATCGACGCCGGCGCCGACGCCGTCAAGGTTGGCATCGGACCCGGGGCCATCTGCACCACGAGAATCATATCCGGCGTGGGTGTTCCGCAGGTCTCGGCGATCATGAATTGTGCCGAAGTCGCCAACAAGGCGGGCATTCCCGTCATCGCCGACGGCGGCATCAAGCAGTCCGGCGACATCACCAAGGCCATCGCCGCGGGGGCCTCCACCGTCATGATCGGCTCGCTGTTCGCCGGCCTGAAGGAAAGCCCCGGCCAGTTGGTCATCTACAAGGGCCGCCAGTTCAAGGAATACCGCGGCATGGGCTCGTTGGGCGCGATGGTGAAAGGCTCGGCCGAACGGTATGGGCAAAGCAGCCAAACGGAGGTCAGCAAGCTCGTACCCGAAGGGGTCGAAGGCCGGGTCCCCTATCGCGGCGCGCTGGGCGATTTTGTTTACCAGCTTGTCGGCGGCCTGCGGGCCGGCATGGGCTACTGCGGCACTCCAAACATGCAGGCCTTGATGAAAAAGGGCCGGTTCGTCCGCGTTAGCGCCGCCTCAGTCGGCGAGTCGCACCCGCACGACATACAGATCACCAAGGAAGCCCCCAACTACTCCGGGCACATGCCCGCCGAAGACTGGTAGAAGAATCAAAAAGCAAAGAGCAAAGATCCAAAATGTGGAATCGCGTCGCGATAGCATCTTTCTGTTTTTTGATGTTTAGTTTTGATATTTGATATTTAACCTTTGATCTATGAAGCAAATGATCGCCATCCTGGACTTCGGCAGCCAATATGGCCAGCTCATCGCCCGCCGGGTCCGCGAGCACAACGTTTACTCACGCATTTGCCCGGCCTCCACGCCGGCCGACGAGCTGGCGAAGATGCCGCTCAAAGGGATCATCCTCTCCGGCGGCCCCGCCAGCGTCTACCAACCCGGCGCCCCGCGCTGCGACCAGAAGATCTTCGACCTCGGTGTCCCCATCCTCGGCATCTGCTACGGCATGCAGCTCGGCTGCCAAATCCTCGGCGCCGAGATCGCCCCGGCCCAGAGCCGCGAGTACGGACGGGCCAGCCTGACCACCCTCGACAAGAGCGACCTCTTCGCCCACCTGCCCGACGAGATGCTCGTCTGGGCCAGCCACGGTGACCAGATCGGCAAGCTGGGCGACGATTTCACCCAACTCGCCCAGACCAAGACCTGCCCGTTCGCGGCCGTGCGCCACAAAGCCAAGCGTTTCTTCGGCGTCCAGTTCCACCCCGAAGTCAGCCACACACCCAAGGGCAACGCGATACTCAAGAACTTCCTCTACGACATCTGCGGCTGCGCGGGCGACTGGACGATGAGCGACTTCGTCACCGAGACGATCCGGAGCGTCCGCAAGCAAGTCGGCGACGCCACCGTCATCTGCGGCCTCAGCGGCGGTGTCGATTCCTCGGTGGTGGCCGCACTGCTCCACAAAGCCATCGGCGAGCAGCTCGTCTGCATCCTGGTCGACAACGGCCTGCTGCGCAAGAACGAACGCGAGAGCATCGTCTCGACCTTCCGCGACCACTTTCACATCGACCTGCGCGTCGTCGATTGGTCGAAGCAGTTCCTCGGCGGCTTAGCCGGCGTGACCGAACCGCAGCAGAAGCGCAAGATCATCGGCGCCGAGTTCATCGAGGCGTTCAAGTCCGAGGCCAAGAAGATCCCCAACGCCCGGTTTCTGGCCCAGGGCACGCTCTATCCCGACGTGATCGAGTCCGGCGGTCCTCGTGGCGAGGGCGTCCCGCCCTTGTCTGCCGAAGAAAAAGAGCAAGGGCAAGATGCCCTCGCCACGCAAGCCAAGGCCGCCAATATCAAGCTGCACCACAACGTCGGCGGCCTGCCCGCCGAGTTGGGCTTCGAGCTGGTCGAGCCGCTGCGCGATCTGTTCAAGGACGAGGTCCGCGTCGTCGGCGAGTACCTCGGCCTGCCCGATGACATTGTCTGGCGTCACCCGTTCCCCGGTCCGGGCCTGGCGGTCCGCATCATCGGCGAGATCACGCCGGAGCGGCTCGAAGTGCTCCGCGCCGCCGACGAGATCCTCATCGACGAGATCAAGGCGGCGAGACTGTACCGCAAGATTTCCCAGGCCCTGGCGGTCCTCCTGCCCGTCTCGACTGTCGGTGTCATGGGCGACGAGCGCAGCTACGAAAGCGTCATCGCACTGCGGGCCGTGGAGACCACCGACTTCATGACGGCGGATTTCTCGCACATCCCTTATGAGGTGCTGGGGGTGATCTCGAGTCGGATCATCAACGAAATCCGCGGCGTCAACCGCGTCGTCTACGACATCTCCAGCAAACCCCCCGCCACCATCGAGTGGGAATAGGCCATGAACTTCGACGTCCTGGTTCATTCTATTGGCAAGCTTCACCGTCATCTCCACGCAGAAGCCACCAAGGCCATCAACGTCAGCTTGACACTGCGAAATTGGCTCATCGGCTGGCATATTGCCGAGTACGAACTTGAGGGCGAGGACCGAGGGCAATATGGGGAGCGGCTGTTCGCCGAACTCGCAGACCGCCTGACCAGCATAGGCCTGTCAAACTGCAATCGCCGCCAATTGTACCGTTATCGCGACTTCTATCGAATCTACCCC
>CAYNQP010000430.1:0-4075 GCA_964399325.1 uncultured Pirellulales bacterium | reverse complement strand
CGCTCGGAGATGGGGGGGTGCGTGCTGGTCAGGTCCGAGAGCTTCCTCTTTCCCTTCTTCTTGAAGGGGTTGACGATGTACATCGGGGCCGTCGCTTTGTTGACAGAGGCCAATTGTGGGGCGGGGTCGCCGGCGATCTTCTCCAGGGCACTGGCCAGTCCCTCCGGATAGCGGGTCAGACGGGCTGCCCCGGCGTCGGCAAGGTATTCGCGTCGGCGCGAGAGGGCAAAATACAGCAGTTGCGCTATGATTGGGGCCAGGATCGCTGCCACGATCGCGATGATCAGCAGCACGATTTGTGCCTGACCGCCACCCTGGTTGCTGCTGGAGTAGCGCCGGCGTGAGCCCATCGAACTGTAGAACATGCCTCGCAAGAAGACCTGAGATAGCAGGACAATGCCTCCCAACATGATCCCAGCGAGGGTCACATACAAGATATCGCGATGGAGAATGTGGCTCATCTCGTGCGCGACGACGCCCTGAAGCTCGTCGCGGTTGAGCCGGGCCAGCAGTCCTGCCGTGACGGCGACAGAGGCTGATTCAGGCTTCCGACCGGTAGCGAAGGCGTTCGGGGCCGGGTCGTTGATGATGTAGATCTTCGGCATGGCCGGCAGGCCCGCGGCGATCTTCATCTCTTCGACGATATTGAACAGTTGCGGGTGGACATCATGCGTGACGCGCTGAGCCCGGCTGGCGGCCAGAAGGATTTGGTCGCCGGCCGAGAAGCTCGCCAGGGCCAGGACAAGCCACACTACCGTGGCGATAATGATGCCGAAGAACCCGCCCTGAGGGCCGAAGATGGCCAAGCCAATGATGAAACCCACCAGCAGCAACACGACGGCCATCATGACCATTAGGACGATGGAATTGTGTTTGTTCGCTCTAATTAGTTCCCACATAATCGCTCGTATTGTCCGTGCGCCGGCCTATGCTCGATCATCTCTCATGCGCAAAGCTTTCCCCTTCTCGCGCATACCCTCAAATAGACTCGGCGACGGCCGCGAGTGGCCTTCTATCCGGGCCCGGCGGACATGAGTCCGGTCGGGAAGGGGGAGCACACTCCCATCTTGCTATGTGAAGCTAACCTTAGGGACTTCCCGCTCGGCAGCGCTCTCGACCTCGAAGAAGTCGCGCTTGGTGAAGCCGAACATTCCCGCCACGACGTTCGAGGGGAACATCTGGGTCTGGTTGTTGAAGGACAGCACCTGATCGTTGTAGCTCTGACGGGCGAAAGCGATCTTATTCTCGGTGCTGGTCAGTTCCTCCTGTAACGCCAGGAAGTTCTGGTTGGCCTTCAAGTCGGGATAGTTCTCCACCACGAGCATGAACTTGCTCAGGGCGTCGGCGAGCTGCCCCTCGGCCCTGGCGGCCTCGCCGACGGTCTTGGCCCCCATGGCTTGGCTGCGGGCCTGGGTAATCGCCTCGAACGTGCCACGTTCGTGCTTCATGTAACCCTTGGCCGTCTCGATGAGGTTCGGGATCAGGTCGTGCCGGCGTTTCAACTGCACGTCGATCTGAGACCAGGCATTGTCCACCTGGTTCCGCAGGCGAACCAACCCGTTGTACATGCCGATCACGACCAGGGCCAGCAGTACGGCGATGCCGGCGAGAACAGCCAATACGATGAGTGCTGTGCCCATTCTCTCTCCTTCTCTATCCTTTGGATTGCGGGTGGTTTACGACGATTTCTTCTTCATAATGAGAGCCAGTACAATAACAACGGCACCTACCCCAATGAGGATCATAGTCCAACTGCCCATGGCGTACCCTTTTCACAAAACGGTCCCGATATGTGATGCATCGCATATTGCGTGCTACATTCCGAACACGGTTGTCTGTGTACTTCATCCGGTTCTGAGCAAAGGGAGTAGACAGCGTTCGCTCCTGTTCTATTGATGATCCGGCCGCTCGTGGCCGAAGATATCCGCCAGCAATCTTTGAATATGGCTCTCCTTGTCGAGTTGAGCCCTATCGAGAATATCCTGCAGCTCGCCGCTGTCAAACCAAAGACCGTCACCGCGGCGACATTTGTCGATGAGCAGGGTGCGAGTGGCGCGGCCCACAACGATCTTCGCCATCTTCTTGTTGCAGATCGGGCACTTTCTGGGTTTCTCAGCGGAGGCAGGGTCTTCGTGGAAGGAGTTGAGCAGGTCTCGTGCCTTCTGCCGCTCATCCATCAGCAACTCCAGCTCGCCAGCGTCAAGCCAGATTCCGCCACATCCAACGCAATGGTCGATTTCAACGTCGGCCAGTTCCAAAGTAATCATGGCGTTTCCGCATGCGGGGCAATCCATTCATGGCCTCCACGGTCACGTAAGACCCTCGACATTCGGCCCAGTACGTCTTCCCATAAGACATGGGACGACCTGTGCCCGACGAGCCGGCCGATCCATTCCATTGCTACAGACGTCTGAGCCGGCACAATATTCAAATCTGTCGCCTGGAGGCGGGGGCGGTAAGTGGGGCCCCGGCCGCTGCCTCCGTACGCGTCTGAATCGATTTCTGTCGGCCACATAGTACCTGTGGGGTTCCTCCGGGTCAAGCGATTGGATATTAGGAGCCACCAATTCTGCCCGGGGGCGCCGGCTGGTGGCCGGATATCGTATGCCGGGATTAGATCCGCACAATTTCACATTATTCTGTCAACATCGGGGGCAGCTATTTCGCCTTCATATTGTTGTTAGAAACCCTCGAAAGCAGGGCGGCCTGTGGATATGGACGAAGACGCAGGAGGCAGGCGGAGCTGCGTCTTCACTGTCCTTCAGGCTGCCGCCATTTCGCTCTGTTCGCGTCGTTACCTTTGAATCGCCGTCCGGTGGAGTTACCAGACGGGACCTTGATTCTGAAACGATCCTTGTTGGCGATGGCCTGTCTGCCCAAGGTCCGCCGGTGGTCACCTCGCTGAGCCCGGGAGATATTTGCCCTTGACGGGTGAGCTGGGCGGGGCGTAAGATGAATCGCCTCTGTAACGGTCGGCATGGATCCTGGCCGCGATTTTGAGGGCGTAAGCGATGATTGTTGATTGTCATACACACGTGCAAGCTTTGGACAAGGTGGCGGCTTCGGAGCATCTGGCGGCGGCCGAGACGGTTGATGCGTGTATTGTTCTGGCTTCGCTCGACGAATCGCGCGACCGAGTCAACAAGATTCTGGCCGACTACGTGGGTCAGTATAGCGACAGAATGGTCGGTTTCGGCGTCATAGACCCCACGGAAGACCCGATCAGCGACAAGAATCTGGCAGCATTGAGGGAGAAACTGGGTCTCAAGGGGCTCGTGCTGTACTGCTCCATGTCTGGGTTCCATCCGGCCCACAGCCGAGCTATGCGTTTCTATGAGGTGGTCCAGGAAATCGGGCTGCCGATCTTCTTTCACAATGGCAGTCACAGACTCAGCGCCGAGGCCGTACTGGAGTATGCTCAGCCTTACCTGCTTGATGAAGTCGCCAGGAGCTTTCCCGATCTGAGGATCATCGTCGGGAATATGGGAGTGCCGTTTGTCGAGCAGACACTATCGATGATAGCCAAGCACGAGCGGGTCTTTGCCGATTTGACCATTCGGCCAAGCAAAGTCTGGCAGACCTATAACATCGTCGTCGCGGCCCATGAGCGAGGCGTCGTGGACAAGCTGCTGTTTGGCAGTGGCTTCCCTCTCAGCAGTGCGGGCGAGTGCATTGAAACGTTGCTCGGGTTCAATATGCTTCTGGCCGATACCAAACTGCCCACGGTGCCCCGCGCCAGCATTCGAAATGTGATTGAACGGGATTCCCTGGAGCTGTTGGGCATCGCGCACGAGCAGATGAGACGACCGGAACACAAGACGCAGATGCTCAACCAAGGTAGGCAGGACAGCAAGTAGAAACCGATGGTTGAACTTGACACCGGACGACGGGAAACATGGGGTTCGCGCGGCGGGTTCGTGCTGGCCGCGGTTGGATCGGCGGTCGGACTCGGCAATCTCTGGAAATTCCCCTACATGCTCCACGACAACGGCGGGGCGGCTTTCCTCATTCCCTATATCCTCGCGGTCTTCGTGATCGGCATTCCGATGCTGATCCTGGAGTTCAGCATGGGGCA
>CAYNQP010000429.1:0-4081 GCA_964399325.1 uncultured Pirellulales bacterium | reverse complement strand
TTGGAATTCCCGCGAAAAAATCCCGCGACCGTCTTGACAACGGCTTGCTCATAGAGGTCCCCGGAATGGGCCATGAGATGGCTCCCATGGAATGGTATGAGAAGGCCATCGTCTTTCTCGACACCGCGAAGGCCGAGACAGGACATGTCATGTCTCGGGTCGGACCGGACTGAATGATTACATAGTGACGGACCCTATTGGGCGAGAGCCAATAATAGGGTCCATCACGACCAAATCCAGATGGAATGTTGAGGAATGTTTCATCGCCACCGTTCAGGCGAACCGCCTTCGAAATGCCCTGAACAAACCGCCCCCAAGACACACCAGCAGCAAAGCACTTGGCGCGGGGACCGTGGGGATGACAAGCGCACTTCCACCGCCAGCCTCCAACCCTGTCAACTCCATGGTGTAGTACTCTGGTGGGGAGGCCACATTGACTCCAAATAGCTGACCATACGCTTTGACCCAGCCGGTCCCCCCTTCAGGGATCGAGACGACGCCAATTCCGGGAAAAGACCAATAGTCTGCATCTTGCCACGGATCGCCGGTCAAGTTCGGCGTAATAATGACGGGGATCGTAAACCAAGCCTTAACAGGGACAACGGCATTGGGGATAATATGATCGATAAGAGCAACACCGCTGGTGTTCAGTTGTGCGATGGCAGAACTACCGGTGCCCGTCGTGCGTCCATTCCCAAAAACCAACCTTCCCAACTCTATCACTTCGGTCTGATAGAAGGGGTCATAAAGAGGGTCGCCCTGAAACTCGATATAACTCAAAGGCCAGAATTCAATGTAGTTGGCGAAACTGCCAGCAACCGGAGCCCCGAACTCATACCTGGCGGGCGCCATGCCACTGACAGTGACACCTGCGAAGCAGGGACCGCCAATTAGATGGATTAGAGGAATTAGCAGTACAAGAATACGCCAACGAAGCCGTGGTAGGCCGCGAGAGCGTGCTGATTGTGGATTGAATCCCGTGGCCTGCTGTACCCGGCCAAATTCTCCTTCACCCATTTCTGATCCTCCAAGTGATGACGCTTTGCTGACTTAGTGTGAATTTAGACACAAACACACACGCACATAACATGTCTTGCAAATACCCCCACTTTCCCATATTTACCACGCCGCCCTCTGGCGATCAAGCCAAAATGCTTCATTGCTTTCGTTTCTATGGTCTTTTTCGCCCACAAATGTCACGCATGGGTACAGAAGAAGCCCGGTCAGTGACAACCGGGCAATACGATTCAAGGGAGGGGCCGAACGTCCAGGAGACTCCATGCCGCGCAGACTGGGGGACAGGGGCGTTGCTGGGATAGCGAACTCAACGCGTCGGGAGGCGCTTATTTGGAATGAAGCAGACAGTTTCCAGTTGGATGGCGTGCCGGGATCTTACGGCTGCCCTGCCGCAGCCACATACTCTGCAACCAGGGTCTCAATAAGCTCTTCCACAGAGATGATCTTGTCTACGCGATAGGCATTCGCTCCCGCAAAGGCAAATCCGTTCTCAAGATCACCCTTCTTTGCATTCGTCAAGGCACGACAGATGCAATAGGGCACCTTCTTGAAATCGCAACTTTTCAGACACTTCCAGGGACATTTGAAAGTCTCCCTGATCCCTGACGAGACGCGATCGAGAAACTCATTCCGTATGGCTCTTCCAGGCAATCCAACCGGGCTGTCAATTATGATAATATCCTCTTTCTTGCCATTCAAATAGGCCTTCTTGAATTCGATGGAAGCATCACACTCGTGGGTGGCCACAAACCGGGTCCCCATCTGCACTCCCTGAGCTCCCAACTGCATGACCCTATGAATATCGGCGCCGGTAAATATCCCTCCCGCGGCGATGATTGGAATGCTTCGGTTAAATTGCTCTTCGTAGGGCTTTACCGCCGCGATCACTTCCGGCAATATCTTCTCCAGCACATAGTCAGGATCGTCGATCTGCTCCTTTCTGAAGCCAAGATGCCCCCCGGCTAACGGACCTTCGACAACCACAGCATCGGGTACGTGGTGGTACCGCTTCCGCCAGGCCCTGAATACTAATTCGGCCGCTCTGGCGGAAGATACTATGGGGACGAACTTCGTGGCAAGCTCATCCAGCCTATCCAGCGGTAATGTCGTAGGAAGCCCCAGCGGCAGTCCGGCACCCAGGAAAAGCACATGGACCCCTTCGTCCACGGAACACTGGACAAGGTCATTGAAATCAGAAAGGGCCACCATTACGTTGACGCCAATGATGCCGCTCGTCTTGGCCTTCGCCTTTCTTATTTCTCCTTGCAGGGCCCTTTTGTTGGCCTCCTTGGGATTTGAGTCCCAATCGGGTTCGAACTGACCAATTCCAGGGGTGGCAATAACTCCAATGCCTCCGGCATTTGCTACCGCTGAGGCTAACTCTGACAAGGACACGCCAACGCCCATCCCTCCTTGGACAATTGGTATCTCGGCTTCCAAAGCCCCTATTCGCAATGTTGGCATTTTCGCAAGATTCATATATAGTTGTATTTCCTCGACCACTTACGCTATTATCTTGATTACAGGTGTCGTGCAGAGAGGTGCTAGACCCCATGTTGCTGGTAGCATAAGATAAAATGTTCTTTTCGAGAAGCTCAAAACTCACGGAAGTCAAGAAACACTAAGCTTGAACCTTCAATCATCTGTGAATCTACGGCCTCTGGCCGTGTGCCTTTGGGCCGCAGCGACGCCGGGGCGCCTCTTGGCAGCACCCTATCCTCCGCCGTGCCCGGGCGGTGAATTCGATTGCAGCTTTGACACCGATGCGCTCCGCGTGGACAATATCAGTGTGTATCTTGGAGAACCGCCCGGGACGGGGAGCGTGTGGGAAGACGCAAGGGGCTGTTGACGGGCAATATGACGAAGGATTAGGGGGCATCTTGGATGGCTGACCGGCAAGAGATGGCGACGAAAGCGAAATACGGCATCTCCATCATTCGCCCCGAACCGCGGGGGGATAACGTCAAGCTGCTGGAATACGGATCCCGGCCGAGCATCTTTCGCATCGCCTATTGAATGGTCGGCTTTGCCTTCGGTTTCGGCTCGCGCATCCTGGGCACACCGGCCATACTCAAGACCGGCGTCTGGGTCGAGTCCAAGGCCGTCCATCATTACGTCCAACTGGTGGAAAGTCGTGTGGGGTGGGCAGATTCCGCCCCTGCGGTGTCCTTGCGTGGAAGATGATCGCGGCAGTGTGAACGTTGCAGGCGGCGGCGCATCTGGTTATATCGAGTGACCATGATGCGATCGACTGACAAACTGGCCGAGCGTGTGCTGATCCTGCGGTGTCAGCTTCGCGACCGGCAGGCCCTGGCGGAGCTGATCGAGCGCTACGAGCGGCCGATCCGCAAGCTGGCGGAGAAATGGCCGTGAGCCGGGCTGCCTGGGCATAGAGACAACGTGACCATTCTACATTATCATCCGGGTCGTGGAGGGTTTTGCCATTTGACGGGAGGCGTCGGCAGAGGGACAATATCTTCTGGTTGGACGTCGAACCGAGGGGATGGGAGCAGCGTATAGGCCGGCACGCGTGGTACGTGATGATCTTTTGCTGGCCAAACCAAGGGAATTCGCATGACAAGGAGCAGACGGCGGCGAAACCGGACTATGACATTTCGGTCATTCGGCCCGAGTTGCGGGCGGGAGATTTCAAGTTGCGGGGGCAGGGGTATTCGCCCGAGAGGCTGGCCGCCATCAAGAAGGCGCTGCGCACGCTTCACACGCTCGAACTGATGGCCCAGACTATCTACAAGTTTCAGATCACGAAGGAGCCCAGTGAAATCAACCGCCAACTCATCGCGGCGATGTGCAACGAGATGGGGCACTACCAGGACTTCCAGGTCAAGCTGCTGGAATACGGTTTCCGGCCCAGCGTCTTTCGCGCCGCCTATTGGATGGTCGGCTTCGCTTTCGGCTTCGGCTCGCGCCTCCTGGGCCCAAGAGCGATGCTCAAGACCGGCATCTGGGTCGAGTCCAAAGCCGTCCATCACTACGCCCAACTGCTGGAAAGCGTCGATTGGGACGACGAGACCCGCAAGGTGATCGAGAAGGACCAGGCCGACGA
>CAYNQP010000428.1:0-4093 GCA_964399325.1 uncultured Pirellulales bacterium | reverse complement strand
TCGCAAAAGGCTTGATTTTATCGGCTAAGGAGACTGGGGGGCAATTTTTCTCTTGCAAAAAATTGGCTATTTTAATAGAGTACAGTGATGGTTCTGGCCTAAATCCTTCAACTGGAGGTTGCAGAACGAACAGCGATTGTCGCAGGTTTTCCGTGAGTCGGGTGGTGATATTATAGGCAGGAGGTTAGGTTTTGGACAGGCCAAGAGTATTCGGTAAATCTCTGCGTGGGGGGTCAATGTCAATCATCCTGGCATCGATCTTGCTAACCGGAACCCTTTTCGCGCAGGTGAGCGCGTCGCAGAGCGAGCAGGGTGGTGATGATGCCATGATGCGTCGAATGGTTCAGTACTTCATGGGCGTCGGCACGGATCAGTACGAAAAGGGCTACTACGTTGCATCGGAGAAGACCTTCCAGATGGCTCAGGGCTATGGGCGATATCTGGAGCCGATGGAGCGACGGAAGCTTGATTCGAGGTTGGAGAAGGCGGGCTTGGCTGCGAGGGAGCGTACGCGGGCGCTGGAGGCCAGGCAGGCTGCGGAGCAGTTGCTCGGCCAAGGCGAGACCGCCGCTGCTCGCGCTGAACTGGAAAGCATCAGAGACAGCCAGTTCCTGACGGAGAGAGAACGTGCGGCTGTGGGGGAGACTCTTCGCGGTATGGGGGCGGCCGCTGGGGGCAGCGCCCGCATTGCGCGCGCAGAGACCCCGTCGCTGGACGAGACTGGGCAGGGCCACCCGGGCGCACAACCGAAGGATAGTGACGCGATCGGTCAGTTCAAGAGCCGAATTGCGGATCTGTATTACGAGAGCATGAAAGCCTACTATTCGCGCGACTTTGAGACAGCCAAAGCCGGTTTCACTACCGTGTTGCAGAGCGGTCTGATGCCGGCATCGATGGCAGAGGTGATCCGCTGTCACCTGGCCGAGATGGATGGGGCCGCGCCAACACCGGTTCGGCCGGCGGCGCCGGACAGGCTGACGGCGAACTCTCCGCAGTTGAGCAATGCGGCATTGGCGGGCATGCCCCCGGTGTATGTGGCCACGGATGCCCCCGGTGCAGGTCAGCCGCAGAGCGAGGCGGAGCGCCTCGATCAATTGTACACGCGCAGTGGGGATCGCTTTACGCAAGGGGATCTGCTCGCGGCGTCCGAGAGGCTGCCGGGGACGACGACGGTGCCTACGCTGATGCAGACTACACCCGAAGGCGTTGCCGCGGAGTCGAACACGAGCCCTGCGGCCGAGACGCAGGGCGGCTTCATTGACCTTATCAACAAGCGAAGGAACACCATCCGGGGCCTGACACAGGCCGCGGTCAATGATGCGGTTGACCAGGCGACCAAGTACATGGCCCAGGGAGAATTCGACCGGGCGCGGGAGCCCGTTGAGGACGCACAGCGCGTCGTCAACCAGAATCAGCTCTACCTGGGTGATGATCTGTATCTGGCGCACAGTCGTCGGCTCAACGGCGTCTTGGATAGCCTCGCCCGAGCACAAGGTGAGAGGCAAACACAGTTGGCGGAACAGAGACGCCAAGAAGCTGTCGGGGCGCAGCAGCGGCTGCGAGAGCAGACGGAGACGGATCGCCAGAAGAGAATCGACGAGTTGATGGAGCGAGCCAGGGCCTATCAGAAGCAACAGCGCTATGACGCCGCGCTGGGGCAGATTGAAGGGCTGCTGGCGATTGATCCTCTCCACAACGAGGCCCTGCTGCTCAAGCAAACGCTGGAAGACATGACCTTTTTGCGCCGGCAGATCGATATAGACAAGGAAGGCGGCCGGCAGAGAGCGGATTTGCTTCTGAACACAGACGAGGCCATGGTGCCTTGGGCTAAGGACCTTACTTATCCAAAGAACTGGGCCGAGATTGTCGCGAAAGAGACGCGCAGGCCTGAGCCGCCCATCGGCATAAGCCCAGAGGATGCACGGGTCTACCAGCAGCTCGATATGATCGTTGATCTATCATCGTTTTCACCGGAGATGTTGCTGAGTGACGCGGTGCAACTCCTGAGAGACTCCGTTCAGCCTCCGCTCAATATCGTTGTGCTGTGGAAGGACCTGTTCGATAACGCAGACATTGAGCCGAGCACCCCGATCGACATGGACGGTCTGTCCAACGTGCGTCTGGGCACGGCGCTGAAGAACTTGCTCGATGCGGTAGGGGGGGGGCTTAGTGAGTTGGACTACGTCGTAGTTGAGGGGGTCATCACGGCCGGCACCGTCGATTCACTGCCGACCAAGAAAATGGAGGCCCGCGTGTACGACATCAGCGATCTCGTCGCAACGCCATCGACCGGCATGTCCATGATGGGTGGAATGATGGGCGGCATGGGTGGCATGGGCGGCATGGGCGGCTATGGCGGTGGCATGAGCGGAATGGGTGGCATGAGTGGCATGAGTGGCATGAGTGGCATGAGCGGTATGGGTGGCATGGGCGGCTATGGCGGCGGCATGGGCGGCATGAGTGGCATGGGCGGCTACGGTGGCGGCATGAGCAGTGGCGGCTACGGTGGCGGCATGAGCGGCGGTGGCTACGGTGGCGGCATGAGCGGCGGTGGCTACGGTGGCGGCATGAGCGGCATGAGCGGCATGGGAGGCATGGGCGGCATGGGAGGCATGATGGGTGGTATGGGGGGCAGCATGCAAGGTGGCTACATTGCCGAAAACCTGCGAAGTCTTGTTCAGGAGAGCATTGATCCGGAGAGTTGGTACGAATTGAGTGACACCGGCGAGGGAACCGTCATGGTTTACCCGCAGCAGAATCCGAGGAAACTGGCGATTTATCAGACGCCGGAGGTTCACGCCAGAATCGAGGAACTGCTGGATCAGCTTCGCAAGTCGCTTGGCCAGCAGGTCTCGATCGAGGCCCGGTTCCTCACGGTCAGTGAGAACTTCCTCCAGGATATCGGCCTGGATCTGGACTTTAGCTACAACCTGGGTGGGAAGTTCGGTCTGGCGACCATGCAGCAGGATTCCTTCGGGGCGGCAACGCCCGATACGTCAACGAAGGTGCCGGGTAGTCTGGGCGGCATTCCGGCGAGCAGCACTTTGACCGGCGGATACGGCTCGATTCTTGATGATTTACAGGTCAGCTTCCTGATTCGCGCCAGCCAAGCCAGGGTCGATTCGAAAGCGCTGGCGGCACCGAAGGTTACAGTCCTTAGTGGTGAGCCGGCTTCGTTCTCCCTCTACGACACGGTTACGTATGCGATACCGCCGGACATTACATCGGGTACGACAACCAATACCGGTACCACAAACACAACGAGCGGCGTTTCTCAGAACGTTGGAAGCCTCCAGGTCGGCAGCACGCTGACCATTACCCCGACGATCACGAAGGACAAGAAGAACGTGTTGCTGAACATCAACACCCAGCAGATCGATCTTCTGCGGCTGAGAACCCACACAGTGGACGTGGTGGACACCAGCGGCGACACGACGGAGATCGTCACCGAGCAGATCACTGTGCCTGAAACGGAGACGGCGAATGTCTCCACGCGCGTCAGTATCCCGGATGGCGGCACACTGTTGTTGGGTGGCCACAAGCTTACGCAAGAAATAGACAAGGAGGCGGGAGTCCCGATCCTCAGCAAGATACCGCTCCTCGGGCGACTGTTCTCCAACCGTAGCAAGATTCGCGACAGCAAGGTCCTTCTGATCCTGGTCAGGCCGACAATCATCTTGCAGGAGGAGCGCGAGCAAGAGACCTTGGCCTCGATGGAGGGCGGCGACGGCGGTCAGAATCGGTACTGAGAACCTTGCGTCCGATGAGATGATCAGTTGGCAACGGCGGCGGATTGCAGTGGGGGGTTCCCCTGACAGATGTTTTACGGATTAGGGCACAGCAAAAACGGAAGTAGACATATGAAAAAGCAGATTCAGGAGCGACCAAGCACCTGGCGGTTGCTGACTAGCTCAGCGCTTATTCTTTGCGCCCAGGTGGCTTTGGCTGCGGCAGACGAGTTCTCATATCCATCATTGGACACCATCGGCTGCTACGGAGCGGTCCCAGACGGGCAACAGGAGTTGCTCGTTCGCTTCGTGGACCGAGACGGACCGCCATTGAACTGTCCCGACATGGCCGGCCCGCGGACGAC
>CAYNQP010000427.1:0-4096 GCA_964399325.1 uncultured Pirellulales bacterium | reverse complement strand
TCTAAGTGAACTGCAGAATACCATCTCCGTATTGGAATGGGAGATAGCGCAGGCGGGGACGAGCGACAGCAACGGCGTGCCGGTCGTTGCCGCTGCCAGCGATAAGCAACCGGAATACTACCAGGATGTGGAATGGCGTGGGCTGGATCTTCGCGTGAAAACGATTCAACACCAGGTTGCCAACAGCATCCGGGCACCCAACCATCCGGAGCGTCTGCGATTGGTGAGGGACCTGGAGTTTGCCGAGGACCTGGTCAAACAGCGGGAGGCGCAACTGGACGAGCAGTGGCGCAATCGGCCGATGAATGTTGCTGGAGTACCGATAACCACTGCCGACGGTAGCCTCGGTTACGAAGCGGGGGCGGTTTCTCTCGATCATCAGTTGGCAAGGGCCAAATGGGAAGAACAACTCTTATTTGCGGAGTATAACAAAGAGAAGAAGGAATTTGAGACGCTTTTCGAGAGCGCTCAGTCGTTTGACAGGGAGACCGCTGCGCTGCAGCACACACGCGGGTTATTCGAGGCGGTTCGGCAGCGTCTGGATCAGAAGAATATGGAGCGCAATGTCCCAGGGTCCATCGAGGTATCGATGGGGGCGTTTGCGCCCACCAAGCCCGACGAGGATCGTCGCGCGGTATTCACTGCCATGGTACTGTTTCTGGGCGTTGGCATGGGTAGCGGCGTGGCCTTCCTCAGGGCAAGCAGGAACCAGACTATTTGCGCCTTCAGAGACATGCCCCAGCCTAACCAAGCACCGTTCCTCGGGCACGTGCCGCTGATTCGAACGAGGAAACCGCTGGGGAGAGTGCTGTGCGAGGGCACTGAACAGAACGAGACTCATTTGATCGAATCCATTCGAGTCTTGCGTACCGCCTTGTTATCGCGACTCGAAGGCCACAGCGGCGCAACCGTACTCGTAACCAGTGCCGATGAGGGAACGGGCAAGTCAAGCTTCACAATAATGTTGGGCAAGAGCATTGCGCAGGCCGGTAGGAAAGTCCTTATGATCGATGCGGACTTTCACAAGATGACTTTGTCCAGACTATTCAACCTGCGTGATGAATCTGGTTTCATGGAAGCACTGAGCTACAAGGTCATAGACGGACTTCCCATTTTCTCGGCGAAGACACCTGGTTTGGATGTTATGCCTGCCGGAAGGCGGGACAACAACAGCAGGGTGTTTGAAGGAACAGCCGACGGTGCTTTCAAGACGTGTATTGCCCGGCTTCGCGAGCAGTACGGCTACGAGATCATATTGCTCGACTCCTCTCCCATTCTGCCCGTGGCTGATGCAGGCATCCTTGCAGGTCAGGTGGACGGCACAGTCATGGTAGAACGCGAACATGTATCACAGCGGACACGCGTCCTGGATGCTCTTGGCCGTCTGAAGTCCAGTGGAGGCCGTCTGTTGGGAACCGTGTTTGTGGGTTCGTTGAGTCGTGAAGGATACGGATATGGCCAAGCGGACGAATACGACCGTGGAAGTGGACACGGTCGTCATACGGTGACCCCGGTCCCAGCCAGAATGGACGACATCGGTCCATGTGATAATCCGGATTTGTCCAAAGACGTTGAGACACTGCGGTCGCTCGCCATTCGTTCACTGGCAAAGATGTACTGCCCCGAACAGCGACTGTTTGCCTTTCGATTGCGTCAGAGTAGGCAAGGCGAGGTATTGGAAGGCGTGAGTCGACGGTACACCGCGACGGCTTTGATCGGCTTGGCGGGCGAAGACCCACAGGTCGTAGCAGAGGTACTTGGTACGCATTGTCCAAATGATGTCTGTGATCGCCTGCTCGACGATGTGGGCGAGATGGCGGATTTGGGGGAGGTGGCACTCACGACCTGGGCCGCCCGGACGCTTGACCATCCCAACGCCTCGGCGGCAATTGAGGCGCTCCGCCGGATGGAACCGGGGCATCGCTCCTATCCGACCGTCGAACTGTCCTGGGCGCTGACGGCTCTGGTTCTGGACGGCAATGATGCCGCCGATATGACTCTTGCTGAGACGATTGCAGAGATTCTGATGGCCTCCTTCAAGCAGGAATCGGGCCTCTTTCCCTCAGGGCGCGCAGAGAAACGCCTGTCGGCACTTCGCGCTCACGTGTGCTGCTTTGCGGACGTTGTGTATCCGATCCAAGCGCTGTCGTACTATCATCTGGCGACAGGCAACGCGCGTGCGGCTGAGGTGGCTATTCGTTGTGCTGAACATATGTGTCAACTGCAGGGGCCGCAAGGTCAGTGGTGGTGGCACTTTGACATTCGTACCGGCCAAGTGGTGGAACGCTATCCCGTGTATGCGGTGCATCAGGATGCGATGGCCCCCATGGCGCTGTTTGCCCTGGCCGATGCATGTGGTCGGGATCATTCAGCCTCTATTGAAAAGGGCCTTCGTTGGTTGTTCAATCCGCCCGAGAAAACGGGGTCTCTCATTGATACGGAACGTAATGTCATCTGGCGCAAGGTTGCCCGACGCGGGCCCGCTAAATTCGTGCGTGGCTTGCAGGCGGTGGCCAGTTCCGCGCATGCCGGCCTCAGAGTGCCGGGAGTGAACGTTCTCTTTCCGCCTGTCAAAGTCGACTATGAGAGCCGTCCGTACCACATGGGCTGGGTCCTTTATGCTTGGCCTGCCGGCCGGAGAAGTTGACCTTTCAAGCCGTTCTTTCAGCCGCACGCCAACGCGATACTGGATTCAGGCGTTTGAACATGACTCTTCGTGCCATAGCATTGTATGCTGTAATCACCGGTCTCTGCCTCTACGCTTGGAAGGACTGGTTCAAGAGCCTCTGCGGCCTGATTCTGATCTCGGCCGTCATCCATCATGAGGACATGCCGACTAATATGTTCGGCATCCAGGGATGCAACGTATGGAATATCCTTTTCATCACGATCGTGCTGGCTTGGGCCGCTTCCCGTCGGGCGGAAGGGCTCAGATGGGATATGCCTCGGCATGTGGTCATTGTGCTGCTATTGTATCTGGGGGTGGTGGTCGTTGGTGTTCTGCGGGCCATCTTCGACCGCAGTCACATCCAAGACCCACTGATCACCCTGATCAGTGACGAATTGATCAATACGATCAAGTGGGTCCTGCCAGGCATTCTGTTCTTTGATGGCTGCCGGACTCGCAAACGGGTGATTATGGCGATTGGCTGCCTGTTGGCCATGTACTTTCTGCTTTCGGCCCAAGTCATCAAGCGTATGCCATTGGAGTCGGCTCTGGGAGGCGCCGGCGAGAAAATTCAACAGACGCGTCTGAAGATCTGCCAGAGGATCGGTTTCAGTGCCGTCGACATGTCGGCCGTGCTCGCCGGGGCGTCCTGGGCGATGTTGGCGGCCCTGCCCTTGGTCCGCGCCAAGAAATACAAGATACTGGTCCTGGCAGCAGCCGGTACGGTTGCCTTTGGCCAGGCCCTGACCGGGGGCCGAGCAGGGTACGTCGCCTGGGGAGCCACCGGATTGGCGCTGTGTTTTCTGAAGTGGCGGAAATACCTGCTCCTGACACCGGTGGCGGTGATCCTGTTGCCCATAGTACTTCCTGGCGTCGTTGATCGGATGTTCTACGGATTTGGACGGACCGATGCATCCGGACAGGCCACCGTTGACAGATATGAAATGACTTCCGGCAGAGCGCTGATCTGGCCCTATGTCATCGACAAGGTCGGTCAATCGCCTTTGATCGGCCACGGGCGATTGGCGATGCGTCGTACCGGCCTAACGGGCAGGCTGATGTCAGAACTGGGGGAGTCTTTTCCGCACCCGCACAACATGTATCTTGAATCGCTGCTGGATAACGGCCTGCTGGGCTCGACACCGATATTTCTTTTCTGGGGGATGATGCTCTTCTGCTCAGCAAGACTGTTCAGAAGCAACAACCGACTGTATTCGGCGGTTGGTGGCTTGGCCTTGGCTCCGATGTTGGCACAGTTGGTTGCGGGCATGGGCGCCCAGCATTTTTATCCCAGAGAAAGCACGCTGTGCGTGTGGGTTGCCGTGTTCCTCATGTTGCGGGTTCATGTTGAAGAGGTTCGGACGCAGGCGAGACTGACGGCTGCCGACAGCTTCCGGGATGAGCCATTGTCGCCGCCGCAAGCGACTA
>CAYNQP010000426.1:0-4096 GCA_964399325.1 uncultured Pirellulales bacterium | reverse complement strand
GGGACGCATTGTATCCGCCTTTCACAATAGCATCGTATGGAGTCCGGGGCTACCCGCGCGGCTTGGACGTGATGGCACTGCTGGGTTCCGAGCAAGCGAAGCGCATCCTGATCGACGAGGGTGACACAGCCTACACCGAGTACTGGGAGCGCTTCGACGAGCTGAAGACAGAGTTCGGCGGGCTGACAGAGACCGACTGGAACGCGAACCTCTATTGGTCGTGGCTCTACACCCTGCGCGCGCTGCTGGAAGAGCCACCTGACGGCTACCCCAATTTCATGCGCACGGAATCCTGGCAGCGACACCAGGTCCACACGGCGCTGGCTTCGTGGACCGAGTTGCGGCACGACACGATCCTCTACGCCAAGCAGAGCTACACACCCCGTCTCGGCGGCGCGCCCGCCCCGCCGGCTTACGTCGAGCCTGTCGCCGAGTTCTGGGGGCGTCTGCTGGCGCTGGCAGGCATGACTGTACGTGGGCTGGAAGACTTCGATGTGCTGTCGGCAGAGGCCCGCCAACGACTGGAGGAGATGCAGGGACTTATCTCGCAACTGCTCGCCATTGCCACCAAGCAACTCATCAACGAGCCGCTCTCGTCGAGCGATGAGAAGTTCATCGCCCGCCTGACGCGGAGTCTGGACCAGACCGTGGCCGGCGTGCAGGACATCGGCGTCAAGACCACGCTCGTGGCAGACGTGCACACTGAGGCCTACGACAAGATCGTGCTGGAAGAGGGAGTCGGCAGGGTGGACCTCATCGTCGTGGCGTGTCCGGCGGCGGATGGATCGGTCTTTCTGGCGGTCGGGCCGGTCTTAAGCTACTACGAGTTCAAGCAGCCCATGAGCGACCGGCTCACCGACGAGGCGTGGCGCGACATGCTCGACTCACCTAAGAGGCCGGACCGGCCCCGGTGGTATCAGCCGATGCTGCACGTTGAGGCAAGGCCGTAGAGACACCCGCCTTCGGGGGTGATCCCATTGATCCCAGCCGAGGGCGGCTGGGCCACGTCGGGAGGACTCTGCCTATGGCACTCCATCGATAGGGGCCAAAAATCACCAAAAAAAGACATCGTTGTAACAAAATGGTAACACCCCGGCGGCACATTAGACTTGTACGAAATGAACCGTCCCTGATAATGTGCTTTTGAAAGGAACTGAGCCATGAGAAAGACAGTGCCGTTGGGCGTCACGTTGTTGCTAGCGGTGGTCTTGCTGACGCAGGCCGCCCTTGCCAAGGCGGCGTCGGTCTCGCTGCGCGAGGGTCTTTATGCCGAGGAGGTCGATGGCGATCTCGACGCGGCGATCAAGATCTATCAGCAGGTCATCGACGACAAAGCCGCCCAGAAGAACATCGTCGCACAGGCCCTCTATCGCCAGGGGATGTGCTACATGAAGAAGAAGAACGAACTGCAAGCCAAGGCCGCGTTCAGCAAGCTGATAGCCGAATATGGCGATCAGACCGACTTGATTGAGAAGGTCAGGCCCCTGCTCGCAGAGCTTGGCAACGCCGACCCGGCCGCTCTGATGCCGCCCGAAACGATCGCGTACATCGAGATCGGCAGCCCGGGCAAGCAGGTTGAGACCATCCTCAGTATGCTCAAGGACACGCCCTTCGAGAACCCGCTGGCCATGATTGGAGGCAACCAGGATCAAGCACAGTCGTCATCGGGGTCCGGGGGGCCGGCCGACATCATCAAGGGGCTGTTGAATCCCAGCATGATGGCGGAGTTCAAGAAGATCCGCGGCATGGGCCTCGGCGTCACGGGACTGGCCCAGAACAACCCGCCTATGGTGCTGGCACTTTTCCCCGGCAAGAGCGATGCGCTGCGGGGCATTATCCAGATGGTCCTCGGTTTTGTGGGCAAACCCGCTGACACCATCGACGGAATGCAGTGCATGAGCATCGCCGACAGTGCGGCTGCCGCGTACGACGACAATGTCGTCATTCTCGCCAATGGCGGCAAGGCGCTCGAACAGCTTCGATGGTCTGTAAGGCAGTACAAAGGGCTCACAAGCAATCCTACGTTGGCCTCGAGCAACAAGTCGTTTGCCACGGTGAGCAAGAGAGCGAGACAGGACAATGCCTTGACGGTCTGGATCAAGGCGGATGAGGCCTACAGCGGCCTTCTCAAGATGTTCCCGTCGGATCAGGTGCCCATGCCGATTCAGATGGCGAACGGCTTTGTCGATTTCGCCAAATTCAATGATCTTATCGCGTCGCTGTCACTGAAGCCGACAGGCTTGGCTCTCGAAGCCAAGGTGAGCCTCAACGAGGGTCACAACTTCATGGCCTACAACCTGGCTCACACACCGAAACTCAGCAAGGCCACGCTCAAAGCCATACCGTCCGATGCGGTCGCGGTCGTCGCCGTTGCCCTGGGGCCGGCCGGTACGCCGCAGGCCAACGCGGCCAGTGAACAAATCAAGAGCACCATGAACCTGGACATCGGCCAGGACCTTTTCGGCAACATCGAGCAGATCACGCTCTTCACGCTGCCGTTCCGCCGCCCCACCGAGCAGCTCAACGACGATTTCCCGCCGCAAGTCAAGTCGATGGGTATGATCATCACCAGCGCCAATCCCCGGAAGACGCACCAGCTATTGACCACGGTGCTCCGCACGGCCAACTTGATCGTCGGGGAGACGCAGCCCGTCGCCGGCCGCTATGAGATCACCCTGCCCAACTATCAGAACATCTTTGGGTACATGGATCAGGACGCCAGAACCACGGTCTTATCACTCAACTCCGACGTCATCGAGAGGTCCATGAACGCGGTCAAACAAAGCGGCGCTACCTCCTGGAAGGGCCCCCTCGGCGACGCCCTGAACGCGCTGCCCGAGACGACCAGCAAGCTGGTGATGGTCAATGTCGCCGGGGCCATCGAGTTCGTGGCGCAAAGCCTGGACCTGCCGGCCGAAGGAGCGGGACCGCAAATCCGCGACGCCTTGGCGCAGTTGGCCAAGGCCAGTCAGAAGACCACCCTTGAGTTGCGAACGAATGAAGAGACGAACAGCTTCGGTGTGCGCTTGAGCATCAACAACATGCCGCCGATTGGCGAAATGATCGGTCCGATTACGCAGATCTCGCAGGCCATGTCGCAGATGGAGAGTCAGGCCGGATCGTGGAGCGCGACAACAACGCCGCCCATAACCATCTTCGGCGCCGACACCGCGACGACCATCGACGGCAAGATCGATGACGGCTGGGCCAAGGCTCAAGCGTATGAACTGAAGAACAGCTTCTACGATCCCGCCTCCTCGCCCGAGGACTGCTCGGCTTCGTTCAAGGCGCTGTCGGACAAGAGCAACCTCTACGTCCTGGTCGACGTCGCCGATGAAGACCTGCAGAACGATTCGGACGAGTACTGGCTGGACGACGCCGTCGAGGTGTTCATCGACGCCGACAACAGCAAGTCGGGCTCGTACGGTGACAATGACTATCAGTACCACTTCGAGTGGGACGCGGCGTCGCCGACGATGGGTGAATCGCAGCACGACAAGACGGATGGCGTCAAGTACGCCTTCGCCAAGACCGACAAAGGCTACCGCCTGGAGGTTCAATTGCCCTGGGCCACCCTTGGAACCAAGGCGGCGCCCGGTGCGAGTATCGGGCTTGACGTTCAGGTGAACGATGACGATGGCGGCGGCGAACGGGACAGCAAGCTCGCCTGGAACGCCACGCAAGATGATGCCTGGCAGAACCCGCGCGCCATCGGCGCGGCTCAGTTGGCCGGGCTGGTCGCCTGGTGGAAGCTGGATGAAGCCGAGGGCAGCAGCGCCGGCGACGCTTCCGGCTACGGCCACACCGGCAAGGTCGTCGGCTCTCCGCAGTGGCAGCCATCCGGCGGCAAGGTGGGCGGCGCCCTGAAACTCGACGGCCAAGACGACTATGTGGACACCGGCTACATGACGGACCTGCCCACCTGGACGATAGCAGTCTGGGTCAAGAACCCGGCGGCGCCCGCAGCGACAGACCCCGCCGGTCCAATCCACCGCGAGAAGAACTATCAGATCAATTGGAACCATCCGACGGATGAGTTCGTGGGCGCAACGGCCGTCTGCATCGGAGGCACGTGGTACGATGCCAACTTCGGAGA
>CAYNQP010000425.1:427-4110 GCA_964399325.1 uncultured Pirellulales bacterium | reverse complement strand
CATAAAAGACTTGCGCGATCCAGAACATAGGGTTAGACAATGAGTTATGACAGATAAGAATGCTTTGATCGCCGTGTGACGCAGGGTACCCGTGGCCCGGCGGGCATGCGATGGTGCGAGCGTATCTGGACCACGATGGCCACCTGCAAGAAACAACAACGAAATGTCTTTGAGTTCATCCATCAATGTGTGATCGCCCACTGGACCGGCTCACCCCGCCCAACATTCCTGTGAACGGTTACGAATTATACAGGTCAGAGATTTGAGAACTTCTGGGTCTTTAGACGATGCACCTTGGACTTGATTATTTAGAGGTATTTCCTTGCTCATATGTGTTGTATCAAAGAAGAAAATGAATACTAAGGCCACTACCGTTTGGAAGACTCCTTTCATATCGCTTTTCATGTCGTCATAGCCTCTTATAGAATTACCCCAGTCATCGGGTGGCACCCACAAAGGGCAACTCGATCCCACTGTTCTTCTTTGCCGATTGACTCCCCACTTTTCTCCACCTACGGGGTTTCTTTTGTCACTCGTTTCTGGTCTGTACGATCACTTGCAACTGATCTCTCGTCCACAGGACCCTCCAGAAGTGGGAGTATTAGCACCAGGAATCCGAGAATCCCCATCGCACATGCCACGACTGTCAGAATGCCCTGCTTGGCCTCTCTGGACAGGCGTGCGCTGCGTTGAGCCGATACAGATTGGGAGCCGAAGGTCTCTCGCAAGCTCTCTTCCAACAAAGGATTGCTTTGTCGCTCGCTTACTCCTGCGCCGCTAATCACAATGAAATCACTGGCGAGCGACGCGCGGTATGCCAATATGGCGCAGACGCCACCTGCAACAAACAAGACAATGCCAAGTATTCGTTTGCCTGTCCTGGAGAAACGTCTGTTGGTGGAGACCTTGTCTGAAATCAGATGAGAATCCGGCAGCGTCTCGCATCTCCCTCCACAAAAAGGACATGCGGCATATCCATCATCGCGTACAACCGGGACGCTGAACGCCCGGCCGCAATCGTCACATATGCACTTGATGGGTTGGCTGAGAGGTTCGATCGTACTCGCCACGTCAGTCCCTCGCTTCATCGCCGGTTTTCGGCGCCAAGGTCCGCAGAAAGCCATCTCGGATTTTGGTCCGCTCATCTTAGCTTCGTTCTCAGGTGTATTGTGGCAGGAAACGTCCATCGAGGCAAAGGGATTTCGGGGCGTGAAGCATGAATCGGAGCCAAGTATGGTCTCGGCGTCGCCGTCGGCCACGATGCGGCCGTCACTGAGCTGGACCATTCGCTTGCACGCGGGCGGCAGAACATTCGTTTCGTGCGAGACCACCAGCACGGTGGTTTTCGTCCGGCCGTGCAGTTGCTGCAGAATGTCGGCGATTTCGTGCTTCCATTTGAAATCCAGGTTCGCGCCGGGTTCGTCCAGCATCAGGATGCTGGGGTCCTGCGTCATGGCGCGGGCGATGAGGGCCTTCCGCTGCTCGCCGCCGGAGAGACTTCGGAACGTTTGATGCCGGCGCTCGGCCAAGCCGAGCCGCTCGACCCAGAGATCGACCGTCGCATAATCCTGCTCGTTCAGACGGGCCAGCAGAGGGCGAACGCTGGTGCGGCCCATCGCCACCACGTCGCGCAGCGTAAACGGAAGCTCGGCGTTGTATTCGGCCGACTGCGGCACGTAGCCGATGCGCTGGCGCAGACGACACCGACGCCAGGGATTGAAGCACGCAGGGTCCTGCCCATCAACCGTCACACGACCGGCGGTAGGCCTGATCAGACCGGCACAGACCTTCAGCAGCGTGGTCTTTCCGGCACCGTTGGCCCCGACGACACCAACAAAGGCGCCGGCGGGAATCTCCAGGCTCGCAACATCGAGGATCGTCCGCCGGGAGCGTTGAACGCGAACGTCGCAGAGGCTCAGCGAACCGGCCGTCATTTCGCTTCGGCCTCAAGCAGTGACCTAACGTTGGCCCGCAAAAGCTCGTCGAATCCTGTGCCGTCGGCGACCTCCTGGGGGAAGTTGCTAAAGACGACGGCCTTGGCCCCCAGCCTCGTAGCAAGAGCTTCGGCCAGAGACGTGCCCTCCTGCTGGTTCGCAATAACGTATTGGACGTTCTGGCCCGCGGCCTGCTGAAGACAATGGTCGATGTTTGAGACAGTCTCAATGTCACTGCCTACGAAGGTCGCTACCGGCTCCAACCCCAGCCACCGGGCGAATTCGGCCTGGTGGTTGGAGACCAGAACCCTCGCGGAGGCGGCCGCCGATTTCTGCACGGACGCTTGAAGCTCATCACTCAGGCTTGCCAGCCGGGCTTCGATAGCCGCCAGACGCTCGGGGCCGTCACGCGACAGCAGTCCGGACACCTCTCGACACACCGCCAGATACGCCTCCGGAACACAGAGGCCCTCGGGCCCGTGGACGAGATGGGTTTTGAGGCCGTTGTCTTTGAGCCGGGTCAGGCTCGTCTCGACCTTTTGCTGGAAGTCGAATAGCAGAAGCACCCGGCAGTCGCGCAATTGGCGGACCTGTGCCGGCGAGATGTCGAAATGCCCGGGGCACATGCCCGGCGGCGCCAGGCACATCACCTTCGCCTCGTCGCCGCACAAGTCCCGCACCGCACACTCGAGGTACGAATTCGTGACCGCGATATCCGCCCCGTCGTCCGGGGCGCCGCTCTGACCGCAACCACCCACGCCAAGAACGGCAAGCACGATTGAACCGGCGACGGACATCTTCATGGAGCTATTTCTCGAACGAGCCGATCTGGTTTCCGTTTCGCAGCCGCAGGCGGACAACCACCCCTTGGCCCGTTTGCGAATCGAACCACGTCGCGCGCGGGACGGGGTATTGCATCTCCTTCATCCGGCCGTCGTCGAAATCGGGGCCCTGACTGTAGAGGACCCAGTTCACCGGGGACTTCTTCGGGTTGCTGTAGGTCTGACCTTCCGGCTGCTCGTTGTCAGGGAAGTTGTCGGGAACCCAGAGCCAGGCGCCTCCATCGACCACGGTCGTCCGGTTGTAGATCAGCGTGCCGACGGAGCGGTACTTGTAGGTATAGCCACGATTGAAGCGGTCCTCGATGCCAGCCGCCATGAAAGACCCCGGGGCGGGCTTCGGGAGGTAGCCGCACTCGGTCAGCTCGCATGGGAGTTGGTAGAAATGGGCGCCCAGCATGCAGTCGACGCGCGTCGGCGGGTAGCGCTCGTCATGATCGAACGAATACGCCTCCAGCGCCAGCGCAATGTCGCGCAGCTCTGCGTTGACGGCGAGCACCTTTGCCTGGAGGCGGGCCTGCCCCGTGACAGGCAGCAGAATCCCCAGCAGCAGCGCGACAATCGCGACAACCACCAGCACCTCAACCAGCGTAAAACCACGTTTCATGAGTCCGGCTCTCTTCTCGGCTGTCACATCGCGTTCGGGTCCGTTTCGGCGGGCACGTCCGCCATACGGTGCTCGCGCGCGGCCAGCACGCGGCCGTTGCCGTCGTAGTTCATCACATAAAGCCGATAGCCACTCTTCAGGTCGGGACTCTCCTGGTCGAGGATGCCGATCACATCGAACGGCTCGGCCAAGTTGAACGATCCCGCATAGATGCCGTTTCCGCGCCCCAGCTTCACGGGCAGCGTCTTGACGCCATTGGTAATCGTCAGTTCGCCTTCCGGGCCCCAGCCATTCGGGTCCACG
>CAYNQP010000425.1:0-417 GCA_964399325.1 uncultured Pirellulales bacterium | reverse complement strand
CAGCCGGCTCTGGTAGTATTCGGCACCGACGAGACGCTCCGGATCGAAGATGAACTGATCCTGGTCGTCCTTGAGATCATCGAGGCTGACCCGTTCAGGCTGCGGCAAACCAACATCCGGCTCCACAAGCTCGATCGTGAAATCGTGGTCGGGGTTGTTGCTGTGTTGCTCGTTGATGTTGAGCTTGCCGTTGTAGGACAGGAAGTAGCCGGTCACGCGGATTCGGTCCCCCACGGTGAACCGGGCCGCATTGACGCGCGTCAACTCAGCGACCCACTCCTCGTTCGAATACCCGCCGTCCGGCATGACCCAGGGCAAGTTGTTGTAGAGCTGGCCAAACCACACAGCCGTGCCCGCGTGGTCATCGCCGTCGCCCTGGAAGAAGATCTGCCACTGGCCACCCATATTGAACATCTC
>CAYNQP010000424.1:0-4113 GCA_964399325.1 uncultured Pirellulales bacterium | reverse complement strand
GAACGTCTCGACGAGATTGTGGTGCTCCGGCCGATACGTCTGGGAGTAGTAACCTTCGAGAACGATCGGCTCGGAGGTCAGCCCTTCGATGATCGTACGGTCCCAGCGTTGCAGCGGGGCGGTGTGGGCGCTCCAATCGGGGTAGCCTTTCGGCGCGGGCGGGTAGTAGAAGGACGTCCTGATCGAGATTCCGTCGGCCGTGAAAAATCGCTCCTTGAAAACGTCGTCGGGATTGGGTGCCGGAGGCGACCACAGGTATACGCGGTTCTTGGTGGTGGTCCGCAGGCCGGAGGGAAGGTCGGTGGGCCACAATTGCTGGCGCCATGACGGGACGGGGGCGTCGTACTCCACGTTGAGCGTGAGGCACTTGTACGGAAGGTTGAAGGCGTAGCTGCCTAGATCTGACAGCATGAAGATGGGATTCTGGGCTGCGGAGACGGCTGTGGGGATCTCCGTCGTGTGCAGATGATACCCACGCGGGTTGGCCAGATCGCTCAAACGCCAGTTGTCAATCGCTTCGCCCTCATCAAAGCTGTGGGTCGGCGGCGGTGTTAAGGACATGACTTCGTCAACCGTACGGACAAGCTCGTCATCGAGGTACTCGACGCGCAGCGCGTTATAGAGACCTTCGTCGAGAGCGCCGGTGTCCAGTGCCATGCTGTATGTCTCGAATCTCCAGCGCGATTTCAGGCGATGATCGGCAAAGGCGTCGGTCGGTCCCAGCAGTTCGAATTCGCCCGGATACACCTCAAGCTCGATCTGTGTGTTGATCAGGAAGGGAGTTAGGCTGGGCGTCTGGTCGGGCGATGGGACCTGCCGAACCTGCTTGACGACCAGTCCGCCGGAAGGAAGCGTCTGGTCGCCGGGCGCGACCTTCTTGTATTCCAGGTCGAGGGTATATGCGGTCTTGCCTGTGGTTTGGCCGAAGGTGTCACTGACCCGCAGCAGCAGGTTCGTCAGGGTCGTATAGTCGTCGCGCCAGACCATGACGGTGCCGCCGAGAGGGATGAGACTTGATGAGCATATCAGCTTGGCGGGCACGATGCTGCCGGAAGGCAGGATCGTGACTACGACCTCCTCAGGGATGGAGGCATCGGCGGGGTTGGTCACGGAGACGGCCCCTTGCTGGGTGACAAGCGTTATGATGCTGTTGCTGCCATCGTCGTTGATCTCAACGGTGGCGACGCCGTTGGCCAGCTCACGCTCGTCGGGGAAGGAGTGGTGCACCAGTACGGCCATGCCCACTTGGGTCTCATCGACGAGGCGACGCAACCGTTCCAGATACGCATTGTCGTTATAGAAGCTGGCGAAGACCTGCCGGATCGCATCGAACACGCTGCGCTGCGAACCCTTATTCGGGTCGCACGCACAGGGGCCGCCGTCGTCGCCGTCAAGGTCATCGGCCAGGCAGCCGCTGAAGCTGTCGTAGAGACCGGCGCCGGTGTAGTCCTCGCTGTCCTCGACGTTGGTGGAGCTTCGGAAACGCAACCTGGCGTTCGGGTCGAGACCGTAATCCGGATTCGCCAGAACCGCAAGGACATCAGCGCGAAGCGGGTCCTCGAATCGCGTGATTTGGGGACTGGTGAACAAGCTGCGGATGGCCGCCAGGTCTGCGGACAGCCTGTGCACGTCATCGGGCGGATAGGCGTGATGCAGCGACAGACGATACGCGAGCTCTTCGCGCAGGGTCGAACCGCTGACGGCAGGGGGGATCCGCCACTGGGTCGGATCGTTGATGTCGTCGGTGAGATACATGCCGTTGAGCATGATGACCTCGTCCGAGGCGTTGTACAGTTCGATCCAGTCGGGGTATTGCCCGGGGTCGTTGGGATCTTCAAGGACGCTCTCATTGTCAGCCATGAACTCGTTGATGACCAGGCCATTGCCCGCGGCAGGCGAGCCGGCGGCGTTAGGTTTGCCCGGTGTCGGCGCGGCGAGGAATTGCCAGGTCTCGCCGCCGTCGGTAGTGCGGCCGCAAGAGACATCTGTCTGCTGGGGACCGAAATGAACTGTGTCGATGAGGGTGGTCCCGTCAACGTCGTAGAGACCGATGGATTCGCCGCTTCGGCTCAACTTGAAACTGGTGTGGGTGAGACCTTGCTCTTCGTCGCCGTCAGCCCAGAACAACAGGTGTTCTCCCGGGCCCAGGACGATAGCGGGAGCCGCCGTCAATGGCTGATCGAGAAAGGCATTCCACAGATCAAAGGTCAGCGCGATGGCTCTGGGACTGTTTTCGGGAATCGCCTCCCTCAGAATTCCGAAATTAGCGGCCTTGCCACCGACATATTGCACGTCCGAAGGCAGCAGCCCATCGGTGGGCAGACCATAGGCGCCGTAAGCGGCTATGGGAGAGATCGCCAGAGGCGTGTGACGCTTGAGCTGGAGTATCTCGTCGACGATGGCGTCATCGAGGAGGCCGTCGGTGTCGATGAATCTCGTGTCGCACGCTCCGTACGGATCGTCGTAGACACTGACGACAATCCTATGCCCCACAAGTTGTTGGGCACGGTCGGCATCGGCGGCGAGAGCCACATACACGAACGGCACCGTTTGCGTTCGGGCGAGGATGGCCACGTGGGAGTTCGGCGTCGACGGAACGAGCGAGATAATGCCGGCCAGAAAGGGCAGTTCCGCCGGAATGCCATCGGTTAGCAGAATATCGTCCGGACGTAGAAGACCGCCCTCGTAGGCCTCATCAACACTGTCGGCTGCGAAGAACTTCAGCGTGCCCAACGCCCATCCCTGCGAGTAGCAGACGTTGCCCTCGGCCCACTGAGCGGTGGAACCGAGCGCTATGCCTTGAGATGCGAACCAACCGCGATTGGCCTGGGCCACCGCCTGTTGCTCGTACGTCGGGAAGTAGAACGCCTCCACGCCGGGCGGGGCCGCTATGTTGGTCCTGACGAGATTGAACAGGTCGCGGATTTGCTCGCGCTCATACGGTTCCTGGCGGACGAACTGGATCCCGTATTCCGGGAACTTGCTTTCCGAAGGAGCGCTTAGCGCCGGCAAGACCACCGTGCCCAAGATGGCCTGCTGGTCCTGCTTGGATAGAGTGACGGCGTTGAACTGTTGGGCGGTCATTCCCACAAACGGATCGAGGTGTTGAGTGGCAAAGTCGGAGTGGAACACGTACTTGCGACTGTCCTGGAAGTAGACGATGTTCGGGTCATAGGGTTCCAGGAGTATCGCGAACTTCACCCATCGGGCACTGTCCCTGGAGATGCCGCGGGCACAGAACGGATCGTCGGGGAAGACGATCTGGCTCTTCCAGTAGGGTGAGGGAGCGATCGTTTGACCGGCTGCGACCACGGGACATGCCGCCGCCAATAGCAGGATTATCCGCGTCCGCATTCTCAGGCTATCCAGCCGTTGCCCACTATTCATGCATTACCGTCCTAAGCTGGCCTCGGTTGTGCCGCCGTAAGCGCCCATGTTGATGATGCCGCCATTCGGGGCTGGCTCCGCCCCGATCGGAGCGGCCGGATCGCCGCTGTCAAGACAGGGACTGCTGACGCCGTCCCATACCCAGATCTTGGTCTCGGGCTCCCACCGACCAGCCTGCGATTTCAGATGATAGTCTCCCGTGACCCAGACGGCGTCCCAATTGCCGGCCGGGGCCACCATGCTGAGATCGGTCGGATCCGCCCAATAACCACGCTGTGCAAACAGCGGATCGGCGTCGATATTGCCCACGTCCGGCCAGCCGCCTGCGATGTCGCTATAGGTGATCGAGAGGACGCTGTCGCCACGGAGAGCGATCTGCTCCGGCGTGTTGCCCCACACGATCGAGTTGGTCAGCACCACGTGGCTGTCCACCAGCATTATGCCGGCACCTGGCGTGCCGCCGACGTTGTCGGCAATGGTGCAGTTGACAAAGACAGCTTGGCTGTCAGTGCAGTAGACTGCTGCCCCGTTGGGATCGGTGGCGTGGTTGCCGACGATGAGGCAGTTGGCGATGGTCGGACTGCTGCCGGAGCACAAGACGGCCCCGCCCGATTGCCCTTGGCCCCGAGTAAGAACAAAGCCAAGTACCATGCAGTTCGGATCTTCACCGCCGGTAAAGCTCAGGACGGTCCCAGTGTTGCCACCGTCGATTACTGGAAAGGTTCC
>CAYNQP010000423.1:0-4114 GCA_964399325.1 uncultured Pirellulales bacterium | reverse complement strand
AACTTCACCGCGAAGCCGCGTGGGTCGCGGGCCGAGTCGGCCGAGCCCTTCTCGCCGCCGACGGTTGAGAACCGCGCGAAGACCTCGGTCTTCTTGCCGGCCTGGCCGAGGAATTTGGCGCGGGTGTACTTGCTCATGTCGGCGGTACATTCGAACGTACCATACGCGCCGGCGCCCTTGGCATGCACCACGCGCTCGGGGATGCGCTCGCGGTTGAAGTGGGCCAGCTTCTCCATCAGGTGGACGTCCTGCATCAGGGCCGGGCCGCGCGGACCCGCGGTGATCGTGTTCTGGTCGTCGTCCACGGGCATGCCCGATGCCGTCGTCAGTTTCTTCTTGTCCTTCGCCATCTTTCGTCTCCTTTTTCCAAAAGCATCCTAAAGCGTGTGCAGTCTCATTGGCGCTCCAAAGACTATCGTCGGTTCATTGCTTCACTAATGTCCACGACGAGCGCAGACCGAACATATCCCTCGAAGCTGCACGTGGGCCGACACCACCCGGCCCAGTGATGTTACGGTCTTGGGGATCGGCAGTTCGTTTAATGTCTCGCTACAGAAATCGCGCACCCGGCCGCACTCGGTGCAGACGAAGTGGTGGTGGCGGTCCATGTTGGCATCTTAGCGTGCTTTGCTGAACAAAATCTCGGCTTTGCGAACCAGGCCCTGGCCTTCCAGGGACGCCAGCGTGCGGTACACCGTATCGCGCGAGATCGCCGGCACCCGCTCGCGGACGCTCTGGTAGAGCGTTTCGGCGTCCGGATGCTCCTCCGTGCCGGCCAGTTCGCGAAAGACTTCCATCCGCTGACGCGTCACCTTCATCCCCTGGCCCCGGCACGCGTCCACGAACCGCTCCATCCGCCGCCCGATCTCTGCCTTCGCAACCGCCATCCCATGCGTCTCTAAATAAGAATGATTCCGATTACGGAATCCTAAGCACTCTGCGCTGCCTCCGTCAACGAGGAATTCCCCCATGGCCAGGATATCTCAGATAGAGGGAACATGGCGTCCTTGTGCTGGCTACGTTGCTGGGCACGTCGATAGCATCCTCGACCAGAAGCCCAGATAGTACCTTCTGTCCCACCGTGTACTCCGGTGCGGGAGAGATCCGCCATTGCTCGCGATCCACGATCCGGTTGGCTCCTCGGATTACTATTTTCTCCATCTTGCCAAATGGCCAGAGTTCTTTTAGAATGGTCAGAGTTGGCAGCCGGCGAGAATGCTCGGGTGGACCAGATGACAGAAGGAACCTTCAAATTCATGGAAGAATTGCTAACGCCTAAGGACTTGCGTCACAATAAGCTAAGGGATGAGGACCACGCCTTCCATGACTGGTACCGGTTTGTGCTGTCTTTCCCGCCGCATTTGGTCAGAACCTACATCGACAGGCTAGGATTGGAGCCCGGCCATCTCCTTCTGGACCCATTCTGCGGGATGGGGACAACTTTGGTTGAAGCCAAGAAGACCGGCATAAGGTCCTTCGGTGTCGAAGCACATCCCATGGCCCACTTTGCCTCTAGTATCAAGACTGAGTGGTCTGTCAATCCTCGCGCGCTGGCTGAACATGCTAACCGAGTATTGGAAAAGGCTTCTCGCACGCTGAAACGGACAAACGGGGAGCTCAGGAGCCTTACCACAGAGGAGGAGGCATTGCTTCTCGCCAACTCGATCAACCCTATCCCGCTACACAAGTGCCTTGTTCTCCGGGAAGCCATCCTGGGAACACCGGGATCGCCGATACGCGATGTCGAGCTCTTGGCCTTGGCATTTGTTGCGGTGTTCTGCGCAAGCAACTTGAAGTTCGGTCCAGAAGTTGGTGTGGGAAGAACGAAGAAACAAGACGCACCTGTACTGGAAACGTGGTTGGCCAAAGTCAGCGAGATGGCAGCCGATCTCCAAGAGTTTTCGTCTCGACTGTACGTGGCGTCTGAGTGTGCTCTCGCGGACGCCAGGGGGATCGTAGAGACGCTTCCTCGCAACTCTGTCGATGGTGTGATTACTTCACCGCCTTACCCGAATGAGAAGGACTACACGCGTACAACGCGCCTGGAGACCGTACTCCTCAAGTTCATACAATCTAAACGCGATCTGCGAGACTTGAAACAGAGACTTCTTCGGTCCAATACGCGAAATGTCTACTGCACAGACGATGATGATCTCGCGATAGAACACAACGTGAAGATCAAGGCTGTCGCTCGGGAAATCGAACGGAGACGCATAGCACTCAACAAGAACTCAGGTTTTGAGCGTCTGTACCATAGAGTCACGACGCTATACTTCGGCGGCATGAAGCGTCACTTCGAGCAAATGAAAGCAGTCTTGAAGCCGGGAGCCAGACTAGCCTATGTGGTGGGCGATCAGGCCTCCTATCTGCAGGTTCTCATCAGAACCGGAGAGCATCTTGCTGAGATTGCTCATGAAACGGGCTACAAAGTGTTGGCCCTTGATCTGTTCCGGACGAGACTTTCAACTGCCACTGGCGAGCAGCTCAGGGAGGAAGTCGTGATTCTGGAATGGCCTGGAGACAAACGCATGGCGAAAAAGGAAGAGAAGCGAAATCGATACGACCAACTCATTGAGCGAGTGTTCTTCGCGAATTATGCGAGCGGGGCCTGCGATGTGCACTTCGACCGGGAGGAGTTTGCCGAGCACGCGAGCAAGCTTGGCATCAAACTGCCGAAGAACCTGGGTGATATCATATACTCTTACAGGTACAGAAGCAGCCTGCCGGAACGCATAAGGGACCTGTTGAACGCCGATGAGGAATGGGTGATCCGGTCTGTCGGACGAGGTAAGTACCTCTTTGCGAAGAGCTCTTTCCATCAGATAGCTCCGAATCCACGTCTCTCCGAAATCAAAGTGCCCGACTCCACTCCGGAGGTTGTCCGTCGATATGCGTTGACTGATGAGCAGGCACTTCTGGCGATACTGAGATACAACAGGTTGATCGACATCTTCACTGGGGTGACGTGTTACTCTCTGCAGAGTCATCTCCGAACGTCAGTGCAAGGCATCGGCCAGGTTGAAACCGACGAAATCTACGTGGGGATCAGTACATCTGGGGAGCAATTCATCATTCCGGTACAGGCCAAGGGTGCGAAGGACAGCATCGGGATTGTCCAGGTCGAGCAAGACTTGGGCGTCTGTGAATCGAAGTACCCGACATTGAGGTGTCGGCCGCTGGCGGCTCAGTTCGTGCAGGACGACCTGATTGCGTTGTTCGAACTCACCATGTCGAAGGGGGAGGTGGCCATCAAGGATGAGAAACACTACCGACTTGTACCCAATGAGGACCTGAGCGACGAGGAAATTAAAGCCTACCGTTCTTGAGAGTCTTTTGGATTGACACCAGAAAGCCGTTATTCTATCGAATATCGAGATACAGCGGGCCTTGGATGATGCCCGGTGGGATTCTGTTTTCCTCTGGGGTGGCAGACTTGCGAGAGTTGAGGTGCTCTATGTCGAGGCGATGGCTTCGAGGTGGTCCCATCGTTCGAAGGCCTGGGCGTGCTCGCTCTCCAGTTCGGCTAAGCGTTTCTTGGCGGCTACGACGTTGTTCTGGTTGCGATAGAAGGCCGCATCGGCCAGTTGGTGGTGGAGGACCTCCAGTTCGCCTTCCAGGGATTCGATCAGGGCCGGCAGAGCCTCCAGTTCCTTGGTCTCCTTGAACGAGAGCCGGCGCGGTTGGTTGGCCTTGCGTGTCTCTTTATAGAGCTTCTTCTTATCGATCCTGGGTTTGTCGGGCTCGGGCGGTTCCTGGTTCTGCTGTTCGAGCCAGTCGTTGTAGCCGCCGACGTATTCGGCGATCGCTCCGCCGCCCGTGAAGACCAGGGTGCTGGTGACGACGTTATTGAGGAAGGCCCGGTCGTGGCAGATCAGGAGGATCGTGCCCCTGAAGTTGACCAGCAGCTCTTCGAGCAGTTCGAGCGTCTCGCTGTCAAGGTCGTTGGTCGGCTCGTCGAGGACCAGCAGATTGGCAGGCTTGGTGAAGAGCTGCGCCAGCAGCAGGCGGTTGCGCTCTCCGCCTGAGAGGTAACGGACGCGCGTCTTGGCTCGCTCGGGCGTGAAGAGGAAGTCCTGGAGATATCCGATGATGTGCTTGCTCTTGCCGTCGATGG
>CAYNQP010000422.1:0-4121 GCA_964399325.1 uncultured Pirellulales bacterium | reverse complement strand
TATACTCCGTCATATCGGCATGAAGCAAGGAGAATCTTCTGTATTCCAGAATATTTGGCGATATTGCAATGGATTCTTGCGGCCGCACGCTCCGCCTAATATCGGCGGGTCGTCGTCCTGGAACTGTGCTTGTAGTTGGCGAAGAAGTAGCGGAGGGCGTCGATGGGGTGGTCGTAGACGCCGTCTTTGAGAGGCAATTCGCCTGATGCGGCCGCGCCGGAATCGGGATAGTGGTAGCATTGCATTGCCTCGATCAGACGGACGCAGCGGGGGGAAATGACCAGGGAACTGGTGCCGTCGCCGGCGCGGATGGCCCGGCGGATCAGCTCGATACCCTCCACGATGCCGCTACGCCGATACCGCGTGGGGATTCCCAACGCGCGCAATTCTCGTACCACGCTGGTCCCGGTGATATCGCTCGTGCCGGACCCGGCCGGGTCGCAGAAGGTGGCCGCGACCCGCTCTTCAGGGCAGGGTGTTCTCGTCTTGAGTTGTTCAGCGTGGATGTCGATCGTCGCCCGGCTGCGGATGTATTCGTCAATGATTCTGACGATCCCCTCGTGGTCCACCTGGATCCAGAGGCACACGAACGGATTGACGAAGCCGAAATCCAGCGAGCGATACAGGGGCAGGTTCGGATCGTAATCGACCGGTTTGACGTGCACCTGGGGCTCGAACTCGCTGAAGACCACGTTCTCCAGCGATGGCCTGAGGCACAGCATCTCGGCTTCCCACCCGGATCGGCTGCTACGCCGCATCTGGGCGATGCAATCGTCGATTCTCAGATAGCCGCAGGAGCCCTTGGCTCGGCCCTGGCAATCGGGCCACAGCGGGCATTGCGAGCAGTTGCGGCCGACGCACCTCTCAATCGTCTCCCACAGGCACCATTTGAACACGGGAACGCCGGCACTCGCCGCGGCCGAGACTTCCCGCTGCATGATCCCGTACGGCCGGTGCATGGTGCTGATGAGCTCCATGCCTGCCGTGATGTCGGGCGTGCTCAGCGTGGTGAACTTGGCGGCGGCGAAGACCTCCTCGTCGAATAGCTCGACCTCGTCGCAACGGAGCTTCTGCACGTGCTGGCCCCGCACGCTCGTGGCTGATTGGGTCAGGACCTCAACCGTCGCGCCGTTGACGAAGCGACAGCTCTCCTTGCGTATGGGCCCGGCCAGAAGCGTCTCGAAGCCTTTTTGCAGGAAGGTTGTCAGGTAGTTGTACATTCGGCCGGATTGCTCGCCCGACCCACCGAGGATGCGAATCTGGCAATTGGGCTTGAACAGGCCGTCCAGGAGCGTCGCCACCGCCGCCAGTTCCGTCTTGCCGCCGGCCCGGTTGGCCCAGACGATAGCATCGGCGTTGCGGATTGCGTATGTGGCACCGCCGCCCTCGGCGGTGATCCCAGCCGAGGGCGGCTGGGCTACATGAGATACTCTCCCGGGCACACCGCGAGCGTTCAATCCGAAATCAGCCGCAAAGCTGTGCCACAGGTAGTCCAGCGGACTGCTGTGCTCCGGGCACATCTTCTTGTCCGGCACGTCGATGTTGAGAAACACCTTGAGGTAGTTCCTCAGGTCCTCGCGGGTCCGAGGCCGGGTCCGTCGAAGCGTTTCGCGGACCGCAGCGGCTTTGGCCACTCGCGGGTCGTTCTTAGATTCGGCGCATGTAAGTGCTGTGTCTGTCATAATCGTCTCTCCTGGTTCAATAGGGGTTGATGGGCGTGTGTGGTGCTTCGTTCCCGTGTGATAGTAGCAGGCTTGCTTGGCGCGGGTGCGATCAGGGCAACTCGCCGCAACGCTGCATGGCAATGCCGGAAGATGCTGCTATTGCTCGACTCGGCGCCGGCCTTACCGATGCGTCTGAACGACGGCGGCGTCGGAGTGGGACTTGCTGGCCTCAGCCGTGCCGCCGTAGGCGCCCATGTTGATGCGCCCGCCGTGGGGGAAGGGCTCGTCGCCGAGAGGACTTATCGGGTCGCCCGCGTCGATGCACGGGCTGGTTAGATCGTCGATGACCCACCCTTCGCTGATCGGGTCCCAGCGGCCGGCCTGACTCTTGAGGTGACAATCTCCCTCGACAAGGAAGTCGTCGTTCGGATCCTCCGGCGTGCCGTTGGGGTCCCAGTAGCCGGGATCGGCAAACAAAGGGTCAACATCGACATTGCCTTCTCCAGGCCAGCCACCCTCGATGTTGCTGTAGGTCGCAGTTGTGTTCGCCTTGACCTGATCTGCGGTGATGTAGATCTCATCACCACCATCACGGAGGATGGTATTCGTGATCCTCGCGGGACCGAGTGAACCAAACCCAGCCGACCCAGCTATAGCCCTGCCATATACGCTCTCATTTGCCCAAAAGGTTGATTGTGTGATGTTCGGGCAGCGGTTGGAGAGGAAGTAGACACCGCCGCCCTCACGCGCACTATTGCAGGCAAAGAGACAGTTCACTACGCTCGACGTACCGCCCGTCCAGTACCCGCCTCCTTGCCCCACGGCGCTGTTGCCGATGAAGACACAATTCACCACGTCCCCGCCCCAACAATAAACAGCGCCACCGTTCCCAGCCGAGTTCCCTTTGAACACACTGTTCTTGATGGTGCCAATGCCTCCGGCGAGACGAACAGCACCGCCGTCCTCCTCGACATAGTTGTCCTCAAAGGTGCAACCGTCTATGATGCCCCCGAATGTGCTTCCGCCACCTCTGGGCTGGGTGGTAAATATCGCGGCGCCGCCCTTTGCCGCATTCCGCCGGAATTTGCAGTTCGTGATGTCAGGACTTGCCCAGTCGACATAAACGGCCCCACACCTCTCCGACGCGTTGTTGGCGAACGTACAGTCTCTTATGGAAGGGCGGCACGCGGCAACGCGCAAGGCTGAAGCCCCGTTGGCGGAACTGACTGTGAACCCATCCAAAATGGCCGAGAATAACGCACTCGGCCTTGATCCCGTCACCTGTACTATGCAGAAGCTGTTATCCCCGCGGGTCGGGTCTGTCAGCAGGTCGCGGGCATGAGCCACATGCGCGTCGTTACCCTCAAGATCACCGCTAAGAACCGTCTCGTACCGGTCAACATCCCGCACCTCGGGGAACTGTGCCCTGAAGCCCGCATACCCACCAACGAGCGCGACTGCATCGGAGAGATGGAATATCGCCTCCCGATCCCCGGGTACCAGTAACGCCCCCTGATCGGGCTTGTAGGCACCGCGAGCCACGCGGATTTCCACGGGTTTATCTCCTGACTCGGCATCGGCCAGTGCGTCCTGCAAATACTTGTAGGGGCTTTCCCACGATAAACCGTCGCCAACTCCATTGGCATCGTCATCAACGTAAATGACTCTGGCCTGGCCGGTTGTGCAGGCACTTGCCAGCAGCACGCACGCGACTGCCACGATTCTGAATTTCGTATTCCTGTCCATCTTTCGCTTCCTCCGATGACAGACTGATGATGACTGCTATTCGATCCTTTCTTCGTGCCAGTGGTCTACCAGGATAGCCAAGTCTTCGAAATCAACCTTGCAGTCGCCGTTGATGTCGCCGGCGATGATGGTCTCACACAGAGGTTTGCCGAAGTAGGACTTACTCGCTTCAGCCGTGCCGCCGTAGGCGCCCATGTTGATGCGGCCACCGTTCGGGAACGGCTCCAGGCCAATAGGACTGTTCGGGTCGCCCGCATCGATGCAGGGGCTCGTCACCTCGTCGATGACCCAGCTTTGGCTGTTTGGGTCCCACCGGCCCGCTTGGCTCTGCAAGTGATAATCGCCTTCGATCCAGAAATCGTCACCGTTCGGCCAGATGGTGCCGTATGAAGTGCCATTGGGATCCCAATAGCCCGGCCGGGCAAAGCACGGGTCGCCAGCCAGCCAACTACCACTGAAATCTACGGTGCCACCACCTATGACACTGATGTCGTTCGCGTCTCCAGAGCCAATCATACTGTCCTCTATGACGATGCGTACTTCCGGCCTCACCCGGGAAAGATCGCTCGCGAAGAGATACACTATCACCTCAGCACCACCGTCAACACCATAGGTATTTCCCCAAATTATGGTATTGGAGATCACACCGCCATGCCCGGAGAAGAGGACGCCACTGCCCGAAAAGCCTCCCCGGTTGCCGACGATGGTGCA
>CAYNQP010000421.1:0-4130 GCA_964399325.1 uncultured Pirellulales bacterium | reverse complement strand
GTTCACCTACCACCCCGTCTATAGCACCATCTTCTTCGCTGTTGCGCTCGCCGTGATGTCACTTGCCGGCGGCGCCATCTGCCGAATCGCGGCGCTGCAGTTCGCCCAGGGGGAGAAACCCGGCCTAACCGAAGCCGTAAGGTTCGGCATCAGGAAGTTCTACAGCTTCCTCACCGCCCCCATCACACCGATCGGGATCGTCGCCGCGATAGGTGTCTCTATCATTTTGTTGGGGCTTGTCGGGAACATCCCTGTCGCAGGGGAGTTGGTTATCGGCCTTTTCCTGCCGCTGGCGCTGCTGGCGGCCGCGCTGATTACGGTCATCGTCATCGGGGCCCTGGCAGGGTTCAATCTCATGTTCCCGACGATCGCCTACGAGGACTCAGACTGCTTTGATGCGATCAGCCGGTCGTTCAGCTACGTCTACGCCAGCCCCTGGCGCATGGGTTTCTACACAACTGTAGCCGTCGTCTACGGGGCCATCTGCTATGAATTCGTTCGCTTCTTCTGTTTTCTGCTGGTCTGGATAACGCGTCTTTTCCTTCAGTTCGGTTTCCTCAATCACAATGAGAAGCTGACCGCGATCTGGCCCGAGCCACGGTTCACCAACTTCTTTGGCTCGGCTGCAACCACATCCGCTGACTGGTCAATGTCCGTGGGGGCCTTCCTCATCGACGTGTGGGTCCTCGTCGTGGTCGGGCTAATGGTGTCTTTCGTGATTAGTTTCTACTTCTCGGCCAACACCATCATCTACGCCCTGATGCGCAACCGCGTAGACAAGACCGCGATGGATGAGGTCTACACCTACTCGGGCGAAATGGCGACGGGCCCTGCCTCCGCAGACACCGCCGCCCTGCCGCAGGCAACCGGTGAAGGCGATTCCACGGAGAAGCCGGAAGCGTCCGAATAACCGCGCAAGGACTCCCAATCCTCATTGGGACTCAACCAACGGCCCTCTCGTGCCGATGATATACGCGTGGTCGCTCAAGGACTGTGGGCGGGCCATGCGTCCTATAATCAATGCAGAGAGGGTGCCTGAGCACTATGCCTGATCCCAAGGTCGATATCGAGGCGGAGGCCCGCAGCGAGAGAAACCGCGCCCCCTCGGCACCCCCGACGGGCCTCCTCCTGACCTTTCGCAAGCCGCTCATCGTACTGGCTCACATGGCAGCGTTCGCCGCCTCGCTGCTGCTGTCCTTCCTGGTCGCCAACAACATGCAGTTCAAACGCGAGTGGGCCGTCCAACAGTACCCCTTTCTGCTGTTGTTCTTTCTGGCGGTGAAGCTGCCGGTCTTCGGCCTCTTCAAACAATACCGAGGCTGGTGGCGTTACGTGAGTATCTCCGACCTGCTCGGCATCCTGCGGGCGGCGCTGGCCAGCACGTTGGTCATCGTCACCGTCTGGTTCGCCGTGATGCTCCAGGTCCCGGCCGTTCGCAGGGGCCTGCCGGCCGGCATTACGACCATCAGCCAGGGCATCTTCATGGCCGATTTGTTCGGGACCATTCTGCTGCCCGCCGGGCTGCGAATGATCATCCGCCTCTACCACGAGGAGTTCCGGACCGTCGAAGGGCGCGGGCTCAAGCGCTTCCTGATCGTCGGCGCCGGCAACGCCGGAGAGGCCCTCCTCCGAGAGACGCTCCGCATGCCCGTTTCTCAATACGACGTCATCGGCTTCATCGACGACGACCCCGTCAAACGCGGGATCAGCATTCACGGCCTGCCCGTACTCGGGACGGTCGAGCGGCTGCCGCGTGTCTGCCAGGAACGCAACATCGACGAGATTGCCATCGCGATGCCCTCGGCCACCCACCACCAACTCCGGCGCGTCATCCAGGTCTGCGAGGGCACCAAGATTCGCTTCCGCACCGTCCCGTCCATCACCGATATCGCCTCGGGCAAGCTCCGCGTCAGCCAGATTCGCGATGTGGACATCAACGACCTGCTCGGTCGCGCGGTCGTCCAGCTCGACCTCGATCTGATCGAAGCCTTCGCCCGGGACAAGACCATCCTCGTCACCGGCGCGGGTGGCTCCATCGGCTCGGAGATGTGCCGACAGATCTGCCAGTTCGCCCCCCACCGCCTGCTGCTGGTCGAGCAGGCAGAGAACCCGCTTTTCTACGTCGAGCGCGACCTGCGTAAGCAGTTCCCCCACGTTGCAGTCGAACCGATCATCTGCAATATCACCGACGCCGGGCGCGTCGACGAGATGTTCGCACACCACCGCCCCACCGTGGTCATTCACGCCGCGGCCCACAAACACGTGCCCCTGATGGAACTCAACGCCGGCGAGGCGATCAAGAACAACGTCATGGGCACACGCATCGTCGCCGACGCCACGGACAAATACGGCGGCACCCAGTTTGTCATGATCAGCACGGACAAGGCCGTCAATCCGACCAGCATCATGGGCGCGTCGAAGCGGATCGCCGAGACGTACATCCAGGACCTCGGCCGCACCAGCAAGACCCAGTTCATCACCGTCCGTTTCGGCAACGTCCTCGGCTCCGAGGGCTCCGTCGTGCCGATCTTCAAGAAGCAGATCGCCCAAGGCGGCCCCGTCACCGTTACGCATCCGGACATGAAACGCTACTTCATGACCATCCCGGAGGCCAGCCAATTGGTCCTGCAGGCCGCCAGCATGGGCCAGGGCGGCGAGATCTTCGTCCTCGACATGGGCGAGCCGGTCAAGATCGTCGATCTGGCCAAAGAGCTCATCACCCTCAGCGGCTTCCGCCCGGGCCACGACATCGAAATCGCCTTCACCGGCACACGCCCCGGCGAGAAGCTCTTCGAGGAGCTGCGCATCGCCGGCGAGGACATGCAGCGCACGCGGCACCCCAAGATCAGCATCTGGAAGAACATCCCGATGGATCGCGACCACCTCCGCGCCGGCATCGACACCCTGCTGGCCCTGGTCCAGCACCAGGACTACGCCGCCCTGCCCGCCAAGATCAAAGACCTCGTCCCCGAATACACCGCCACCAACCAGAACTGAGCCCGTCCTCTCGCAGCGGCCGCTGCGAGAACCCGGCATCCCCTCACCTAACACTTGAAACTTCAAACTTGAAACTGGCGCAGCCAAATTGGCTTTGTTTGACACAGTCGCTTCGCGAAGTGTGAAGTTTGAAGTGTGAAGTTGGGAAATCCAACGCCGGTTTGCTTTGCTTGACACTTAAAACCTCAACCTTGACACCCCGGCCTCCGGCCGGAAATTGGCTTTGTTTTGCACGGCTGCCCCTCGAATCCTGCGTACTGAGCGGTGCAAATTGGCTTTGTTTCTTCGTTTGACCCGCGCTTTCGAGCCGAAAAACCCGAGAATTGGCTTTGTTTGGCGCATCTGCGCCCGTTCGTAGTGGTGCCGTGAGGCGTTCTCTCCGAAGTGTTAACCTGGAATGGCGAAGACTCGACGCCGGAATCCCCCCACTTGACACTTGAGACTTAGAACTTGAAGCTGGCGCAGCCAAATTGGCTTTGTTTTGCACGATTTGCCCGCGCTCGTAGTGGCACCGGAAGGCGTTCGCCTCATATGCCCTCACGGGCACACTACAAACCAGGATCTGCCCTTCACCGGACATGACCAGAGCCCTCCGACCGTGCCGTTTGCGACTTGAGGCTTGCCATTCGATATCCCATTGTGCCTTCACTTCCATAGTTGTTATATCACCATACAACTCACACAATGACCCGTCAAGCATAATATCGCCGATTCGCTCCGCCGGAGCCCCGGCAAAATGCGGGCCGGTCGGGTCAACTGCCTCAGGAAGTTCTTAACGCAAGGCATCCCTCCTTGGCGACACGTTGCCACAGGCGACCGCCCGCGCTACCTGCGAATCGCAGGTAGTGATGTGTGGCAGCCTCAGGCCGCAGCGCAGCGAAGGCTTGGGGATGGCGGACTCGGCTGGCGCATCCGGACGAGGAAACACGCGTGCTCCAAACCATCCCCAAGTCCTACGAATCCATTCGACGATGCTCAGGACAGGCTTTGAAGCTGCCACGCGACCGCGCTTTGTAGGCTGCTTCAATGAACGGGAAATTCGATGTCGTCGATCCAGGCGGTGTCCACACCTCGGGATACAGATGAATCCTTCGAGTACGTCCAGCGGAAGGTCGTTCGGCCAGCCGCGACTG
>CAYNQP010000420.1:0-4131 GCA_964399325.1 uncultured Pirellulales bacterium | reverse complement strand
CTCGGCGGTCATGTGCGCGAGTGAGCCGGCCAGCGTCACCGGCGTCGCCGCCCCCGCCACGGGCATGGTCGAGACCGTGATAGGCCGCCCCATCAGCTCGCGCGCCTTCATGCCGATGTCCACGTTCTCGGCGGTGAGCTGGTTCTCCAGTGCCGCCGGTATCAATATATCCACATCAAGCTCAAGCATCTGCGTCGAATCGCGATAGATGAAATCTCCCTCGGCCGGGGGCATCGATACCTGACGGTGGTTCTGGATTTGCTGTCGGGAGCGGTGGTCTTTGTCGGAGAGGGCAAGGGGGCCGATGCCCTGAAACCCTTCTGGAAACGCCTGAAACGCAGCCGGGCCAAGATCGAAGCTGTAGCCATGGATATGTCGCCGGCCTATCTCAGCGTCGTGCAGACCCATCTGTCCAAGGCCGTCATCGTCTTCGACCATTTCCAAATCATCAAGTTGTTCAACGAGAGGCTGTCGGACTTGCATCGCGAGCTGTACCGCGAGGGGACCGAACAGTTGCACGATAACGTCCTCAAAGGGACTCGATGGCTGTTGTTGAAGAACCCCGAAAACCTGGACAACACCCGTGATGAATCCAAACGCCTGCACGAGGCGTTGACGCTCAATCAGCCCCTGGCCACCGCCTACTACATGAAGGAGGATCTACGCCGGGTCTGGGAGCAACCCGACCGCTCGCCGCCCATCGCAGCGGAATCCTCAACCACTACCGCTACCGCATCTCGACCGGACCGCTGGAAGGAACCAACACCAAAATCCGCGTCCTGCAACGCAAAGCCTACGGCTTTCGAGATGCCGACTTCTTCAAACTCAAGATCTACGCTCTCCACGAAACCCGCTATGAACTGGTCGGATGAGGGGCAATGAAAAGTACGCAAAAACCGGATGAGCCAGAAATGTTGCGAAGAAGATGACCTTCCCTCTTGCACGGCTCCAATTCATAGGATTTCTCCGCTCCGGCCTTTGGCCTCTGGTCGAAATGACAAGAGAAGAACTGCTCGGCGATCGAGATGAGGAAACGCAAGAGTCAATCATAATCCGTGTCACTGCCACGGTGCATCACATCGTGCGGATCAGTCCAACGGCTCGATAGACGAAGTGGATACCGAACAAGATCAAGGCCACGCCGCAACCCTGCAGGACGACTCTCTGGACGCGAGGGCCCAGTACGTTCGTCCCGTGGAAGGCGGCCAAGGATAGAATGGTCAGCCAGACCAGGTCACAGAGCCAGTGAACCAAGGCGAAAAGGAGAAAGGCGATCCAGCCCAGACCGCGCGCCTCCATCGTAAGATTCAATCCGACGCTAGCCCACCACAGCAGGAAGTACGGATTGCTAATCGACAGGATCAGTCCGGTCATCAGCGGCTTGGCCGTGGCCATCTTGTCCGGCGACGAATCGTCGCTACGCATCGCGCGCAACATGCCGACCCCCATCCAAACGAGAAAGGCGCCACCTAGAACACCGACGGTGATCTTGAACCAGTCTGCCTGGAACAGCACTCCCAAGCCCAGCATGATGAGGAACATGAGCGGGATCTCGACAATGCCGTGACCGACCGCCATCAGCGGCCCCGCCCAGCGATTGCGGGCCCCCTGGGCGACAACCGCTGTTGTTATCGCTCCCGGCGCCATCACGCCGGACAGAGAAATGCCGATTGCTTTCAGGAGAAAGAGAATCAGAGCCACAGCGCAGCCGCCCTTCTATTCGCCGATGATTTTTACCAGGATGCGCTTGCGCCGTTTGCCGTCGAACTCGAAGTAGAAGATGTGCTCCCACGGCCCAAGGTGGAGCTTGCCGTCTGTGATGGCGACCACGACCTCGCGGCCCATGACCTGCCGTTTGAGATGCGCGTCGGCATTGTCCTCATAGCCGTTATGCTGGTATTGCGAGTAAGGCTTCTCCGGCGCCAGCTTCTCCAGCCAGACCTCATAGTCGTGGTGCAAACCGGACTCGTTGTCGTTTATGAACACGGACGCCGTGATGTGCATGGCGTTCACGAGCACGAGGCCATCCCGAACACCACTCTCTTCAACCAGTCTCTCTACTTCGTTGTGAATGGATACGATGGCTCTGCGTTGGGGCACGTCCATCCAGATCTCTTTTGTCAGCGATTTCATGCGTGCAAGGAAACCACATTCATGCAGTCTACGCAAGTCTAAAAGCGGTTCTGCGTCGCGCTGGTGTCCGCGAGACCCCCAGCGCCGGCCATTGCGGTGATCGGAACAGGCATTGTAGGTCCTATTGGACCGGTAGAACCTATTGCCGCCTGGCGGCGGGCGCAGGCTCGTCCATGACTAGACGGTAAACCTTCTCGATCGTATCGACCATGGTATCGGGGGCGAATTTCTTCACGACGGAGTCGCGGCCGGCGTGGCCGAGTTTCTCCCGCAGGGCCTGGTCGGCGATCAGCTCGGCGCAGGCGTCGATTAGTTGGGGGGCGTTCTTGGGCTCAATGAGGCGGCCAGTGCTGGCGTTGACGACCTCACGGGCGCCGTCCACATCGAATGAGATGGCGGGTCGGCTGCACAACATCGCCTGCGGCAACGTGCGGGCCAAGCCCTCCCGCAACGAGCAGTGTACGAGGATATCCGATGACTGAATCGCCAGGGGGATCTCCGTCGGCGGCAGCAGACCGGTGAAGCGGAACCTCTCGGCCAAGCCAATATCCGCCACCTGCTGCTGGTAGTGGTCGGACAGGTTGCCGTCGCCCACGAAAAGCCAGACGACGTTGTCAAACCGGCGCGAAAGCTCCTTGGCCGATTCGATGATGTAATCGTGGCCCTTGAGCATGAACAGCCGGGCAATAGTGACAAGCACGACCGCGCCGTCGGCGATGTCGTACTGCTGGCGAAACGCGCGTATTCTGTCCGGCGGGATCGGTTCCAGGAAGTGCTCCTCGTCAATAGCCGAGTAGGCCGTGACATAAGGCTTGTCGACGCCAATGCCGACCGCCTTGCACTGGTTCGTCATCGCATCCGCCACGCAGACGAAGTAGTCGGTGCGTTTGGCGGCAGCCTTCTCAATCGCGATGTACATCCCGTTGAGCCAGGGGCTTTGATAGGGATGAAAGGCCAGGCCGTGAATGCCATGCACCACGCCGGGCCGGCTCGGCGACCATCGCCCCTTGAGCGACCAGCCCGCGTAGCGGCCCAGAATCCCCGCCTTGGCCGAGTGCGTGTGGACGATGTCGGGCCGAAGCGCGCCGAGCAGTCCCTTGAGCTTGTAGTAGGTGATGAAGTCCTTGACCGGCTCGATGGCCCGCCGCATCTCCTTGAGCACGATCGTCTCGTACTTCTGGCCCTTGGTCTGATGGAACAACTCGCCCTCGGGCCCCAGGGCCGGACCGGTGATCAACGTGACATCGTGACCGCGCTCGGCCAGGAGCTTGCAGGTGATAAGCGTGTTCTCCTGCGCCCCGCCCAGGATGAGTCGTGTTATGATCTGGACAATCTTCAAGGCTTAGTCTCCGGTGTTCATAGGTCGAACAAGTCCTATGGGACCAATAGGACCTATTTTGTCAGGCGGCGCCGGCGTAGTCAATGCCCCAGGGCAGAAGAACCTTGCGCAACGCTTCGGGGCCCTGGATGTAGGCCAGGAAGAGGCCGTAGTTGGTGTAGGGGATGCCGACCGAGTCGAGGTCGCGAATCCGGGCCAGGAGCTTCTGGGCGGTAATCATGCAGCCGCCGCAATGGATGACCAGCTTGTAGGATTGAAGCTGCTCGTTTTCCTGGAACTCGCGGCCGAAATTGTGCTCGACGATCACGCCGGACCAGTGGCGCTCGATAAACTCGGGAATCTGCACCGTCCCGATGTCCTCGGCGATGCGCGAATGGTTGCACGCCTCGGCAATCAGGATCTTGTCGCCCTGCTTCAAGGCGCCGAGCGCCTCGATGCCTGCGACGAACCGGCCCAGCCTGCCCCGGCTGACGTAGTTGATCATCATGATCGAGAAGGTCGTCAGCATGATGTCCGGCGGGGTCCAGGTGTGCATCAGATCCATCGCCTGCGAGTCCGTGACAATCGCCAGGGGCCGCTTGCCGAAGCCAGCGAGAAAGTCATCGAAGCGCTTTCGTTCGCCCGCGTCGCCGCTACGGGCCTTGCCTAAGTCCATGCGA
>CAYNQP010000419.1:0-4134 GCA_964399325.1 uncultured Pirellulales bacterium | reverse complement strand
GCCACCGGGGGCGACCCCAGGGAAAGTGCCACAGAAAACACACGGCCGATGGCCCTTCGGGGTACAGGCAAAGGTGAAAAGGTGCGGTAAGAGCGCACCGCGACGGCGGCGACGTCGTCGGCAGGGTAAACCCCACCGCCTGCAAGACCAAGCAGCCGGTCGGCATCAGCCGCACTTGGCCCGAGTGCGAGCGGCTCTGGCAGTCGCTCGGCCGGCGGGTAGGTTGCGTCCCGCTTTGCGGGAGAGTCCGTCGGCAACGGCGGATCCAGATAAATGATCGCCACTCCGGCCTTGGCCGGGGGACAAGACTCGGCTTACAGACCCACTCTTGGAATTGGCTGTTTTCGATTGATGGTTGGTCTATTTGCGTTGCGCGTCCAAGTCCGGAATGATCGAAAGGCAAAGTGGTCGCTGCCGTAAGCGGGTGTCACTTCGGCTCCCAGAGCGGCTTCAGGTTGGTGTACGTGTCGTCGTCGATCTTCCTCACGAGCAGGTCATCGGCTTTCTTTCGCCCAACGTGTCCGTCCGCGAAACCGAGGTTGACGGTCTTGCCCGGGTGTCGCCCGCTGATGGCATCGTGTATCTGTTCCGGCCTCAACTCGCGGTCTTTGTTGATCTCAAGACCCGGGATGTAGGCCGTATCCATTATCCCACCGCCAAGCCGGACGGGCGGTTCGTTTGCCGCATGCCACCAGCAGACTACGGCGTATCCGCTGTCGACGATCAGGAATGTTGCGCCGGGGTGGCGAATGTCACCAGCGAACAGGGGTGGGCCCGAGAACGCCTGTCTATACGGGTCCAGGTCGTTGCCGCTTCTGCACACGGAACGATTGACACCGTAGTTGCCGCAGAGGAGGTTCCGGGCCAGACTGGACTCGTCCAGCCGTTTCGAGGGACATGTGATTATCTCTGACTCGCGTAGGGACGAATGATTGGTCGCCTCCAGATGGTCGAACCACCACCATGCCGGGGGATCGAGGGTGAAATCACCGGCGAAACCGCCGCGTGGAGCGGGAAGACGAGCGTAGTCAAGGCTGTACGGAAGCAGTCCATTCTCCGACTGGCAATATTGCTCGAATTCGAGCAGCAGTTGCTTGATATGAGTCTGGCAAATGCCTGACTTTGCCTGCTCGCGCGCGCTGTGCAACACGGGCATGAGCAACGCCGCCAGCAGCGCGACAATCGAGATGACCACGATCAACTCGACGAGGGTAAAACCGCGTAATCTCATGGAATGCTATTGTAGCAGTTCTTTCCGGGTTATTCTATCCCTTATACATGAAATGTAAGGCGAACGAAGGTCTGGAAATCATCCTTCGTTCGCCCGATCTTGCAGCAACCGCATGACGCGAAGTCCTACTTGCACGCGACCATGAAGTAGAAGACGACTTCACTGATGATGATGTTGCAGCCGCCGAGGGGCTCCTGGTAGCAGGGAACTACAAACATGCGCCACAACCAGTGGTCAACGCATGTTGCGCCGGGCGCTGGCTGGCAGCCGTACCGCTCAAGATAGGCCCGGTAGTAACCAGTGCAACCGTCAGGGGCTTCAGCACAAGGTATGTAATACCCCATCTGGAGCAGGTGAGTGCAATCCCATCCTTCCGTGGCCCCGACGATGGAAGCCAGCGTACTGTCGCTGATGTCGCGCAGCGCCCCGCGGATAGGCTGGTTGGACAACAGAAGAGCCGTCCCCTGGGGCCAGTCCATCGGCAACAGATCGATGCTCGTGCGATAATAGAACCGCCTCTTGGACAGATCGACAAGCCAGGCGTACCGGTCATCGACATGGTCCAGGACCACAAAGTGGTTCTGGCCGGGAAGGTGCAGGATCGCCACGCAGCCGGGCAAATCCCTCAGAGTCGAGACGTCCGTCGAGACGGCCCGGCAATGGAGGCCCAGCCCCTGCGCGGCCTGCTTAAGATCGTAAAGAGTCGTTAGTCCATCGGCTCGAATCAGCCGAGTCAGTGCACTGTCGGGAACGGACTTGCCCAACTGCGAGGCCGCATGCTTCAACGCAGCCGTGGCGCAGTTCTGGGGCTGCTTGCTCTTCGTTGCGGTGTAGGCGAGCCGCTCGGCCAACAGCCGGTCCGTGTCGGTTACGTTGGAGTAGTTGTACGTCGCCGAGCTGGTGCTGGCGGGCGAGCGATACTCTACCACGGTGTCGGCTCCGTATTCCACCCCGAAAGCCTCCGGGCCCGGGATACTGCCGTCGACGACGGTGAAATCCCACTTGTCCGAGCTTAGCAGCCTGTCTGTGAACGCGTCGCGCTGCTCGATCGCAACCGTGGTCGGGACCCAACCGCCGGCGACCTGCCGGTAGCCTGAATAGTGGCGGGTCTGCATCACCGTGTTGTTTCGGCTTGGCAGGGTACACATCGTCACAGCGTAGTCCTTGGCCGGGTCGAGGACGAAATACATGGATGAGCCGTCCGCCTGCTCGACCGTCATCTCTATCTGGCTTTTCCCGTTGCGGGAGACGTTGGCCGCCGAAATCTTGGCTTTGCTCAGGCTCTCGTATGCCAGCGGGCCGTATCCCCAGGGAACGACCCCGGCCGTCAACGGACCGCCAACGGCAGGCGACGCGATGCTGCCCCCGGCGTCCACCATAGCCTGGCTGATCGGACCGGCGTACGTGGTGTATTTCTCGCCATCCCAGGCGAAGACACGTTGCTGGTTCCACTCCAGATTGAACTGCTCGGTCATGAAGTTGCCCCGCAGTTCGGACGGCGCCTTCACCGAATCGTTGCGGGATTCGACGTTGATCTCCAAGTAGTATCTGTCCCCGTCGTAGCGCATGACGACGCTGGAATCCATCGTGTACTCATTGGACATCCAGTAGCGGACGTTGAAAGGGATGGCCTCCAGGCGCATCTTCTGCAATTCGGCGGCCACCTCGGGCCGGGGATCGTTCTTGTAGTCGGTGAACTGCCGCTCGATCTCTTTGGAGATTTCCGCGGAATCCGTGGTCTGGGCTGCCCGGTATTCCTGGTGCTTCGCCAGGATTTCACCGGCAGGTATCCATGTTTTTCGGCCCTGGCTGGTGAGGCTCTCGACGATCGCCAGGGCCGTTGTCTTGTCCAGGGCCTCGTCTGCCAAGGCGGGGCCGATCACCATCAAGATCAAAACCAAGGTCATCATAATACGTGTTCTCCTCATGGCCTACCTCCTTCCAAATCGATCTGTGCGGAAACTGCATTGCAGCCGGAACGCCGGCCTGAAATGAATAGCTGTTCAATGTCTACCTGCAAGTAGGGCGAATCTCACGGAGGAGATGTGGATGGTTTTCTGGGTGATCTCTCAGATAATGATACTGCTATCGGGAGTCAGCGGCTTCGAACCGGCCTCCTATGGGCGAATCCGGGCTCTGCTGGCCGGTTGGGCGCTGCCGATATTGAATTCACAGCCCCGTCGTGAGAATGTTGGGCTCGGTATCAGGCTCGTTGAAATCGGTCCGCTCCAGCCAATACTCGCTAAACGAAGCCAGATCGATGGTATCCACGATGCCATCGGCGTCGATATCCGGCGAGCCATTCATATTCGGATCCCCGATAACCGTCGGTCCCCATTGGGAGGCCAGGAGGGCAAAATCCACGAAGTTGACGATAGTATCCCCGTCGAAATCGCAAGAGGGGACGTGCTCGAAAGACAGGACGTCAACCAGGACCTCGATCAAGATCCCGCTCAGAGGGTCATCAGGAGTCCCGTGGTATTCGTACAACTCGACGTTGCAGGTTCCGACCGCTTCCGCACGGTAATCCAGGACAAACCATTCGCCCGCAACCGCATTGAAGTCCGTACCGAGCTGGAAGCCTTCTCCACGGGTGGAAAGGTCGTGCTGAACAGACGGATACTCGCCGGCCGCCTCAAGGGAGGAACCTTCATAGTTGGGGTGATTCGGATCGCCGTTGTAACCCCTCGCAGAGAGTCCGCCCGTGCCCCGGTCCTCCCATGGGACAAGCAGGCGTCCCACCCAGTACTCGCCGATGTTCGAACTGACGAAGATCGTGAGCCGGGTTCCCACCATGATCTCACGGTACACGCCCGGCACGTTTGGCTCGGCCAGCGGCAGGGGGGTCTTCTCGTCGGCCAGGTAGACGCATTGCGATTCGTCGGCTGCGCCGGCGTAGCCCA
>CAYNQP010000418.1:0-4142 GCA_964399325.1 uncultured Pirellulales bacterium | reverse complement strand
GTGCTGCATGTCCTTATCGATTTGCAGCCGGCTGCCAGAATCAACTTTCAGGACAATCCGTCCTCGCTGAGAAGTGTTGCCGTGGTTCTCCAACTCCAGCCAGAGATAGTCCACTCGTTCCCTGCTCCATTGGGCGAGGTCTTGGCAATCAGGCGCTTTCGCCCAGGTTCTCTGGCGAAGCAGGAGCCCGCCGCAGTACTTCTCTGTGATTACGACAGGTATCCTCGAATGCACAAGCTGTTGCCTGACAGGGCCTTCCTTTCCTCTTGTCTCTGCATCGCCCTTGACTCTGATATTGAAGTCGTAGAATCGTCCACCACCATAATCATAATACAGTCCGCCGTCTGAGCCAACGATGCTCTTGTGCGGATCGTCGGGTAAGCCAATGCATGCCTGCCAGCGCTTAGGCGCGTATCGGAAATCCAGTTTCAGTTCTGGCAAATCCTTGACCTGCCCTTTTCGCTCGAAGCCTGTCACCTGAAGCAGGATTTCCGCGTCACCGGCCACCAGAAGCCGTGTCGGACATGAGAACAACCCAATCGAGAGCATACTGAGAATGGCGATCAAGCGTTTCTTAGACATAGGTATGACCTGCCCTACGGACGGTGGGCGCGGGAACCGCTCACGCTAGGCTGCCTCGTCCATAGGGGTTAACTGTCCTGCTTCATAACGGCGTTCGTATTCGGCCGGACTGAGATAGCCCAAGGCACTGTGTCGTCGGGTCGGATTATAGAACATCTCGATATATTTGAACACCGTCAGTTGCGCCTCTTCTTCCGTGGCATAATCGGTGTCGATCCACTCGGCCTTGAGAGACCCGAACGGTAGTTGTCAATCACTTTGAGACAGTACCTCTTGGGAATCAAAACCACCGTCCGTAGGGCAGGTCATATTGACGTCAGGGGACTCATAATCCCTTGGTCGCTGGTTCGAATCCAGCCGGGCCCATTTGCGGTTCCCCATGAAACATGCATCTATGGGACAGCCCCTTTCAAGTCGTGAGATTCAGAAGGTCCCTGCGCCCGATTTGCAGCAGAAACTGCCGCCAGTCCCTTGGTGATCTGCCCCCGGTCTCTCCTGGCGGGATGATCAACTGGACGTCTGGACTATCTACGCAGGCAAGGACTATCCCCGATTGGGGTGGGAGAGCCGGAAAAGTCCTGAAGAATAGCCGGAATCGCGGCTTTCCGTTTTTGCGATAACAGAAGACTGTGTCCGATTGCCGATTGCGTCCAGATTGACGCCCGCGCGCATGTCAGAGCCAATATGGGTGCGGCAGACCTCCTCGCTCCTGGAATACCGCGAAGCAGCGTTGCAGAGTGGACACCTTTTTTGTATAATGACATGGTATAGCCGCACGGTAGGAATTGGCTGGCATTCGGCGCAGTCAGATACGACGGCAGGTCCGGCTCCGTCGCATCACTCCATAGCCCCAGATCTGGGTCTGCTCGAATCGTCCCAACGGCGACGCCAGCCCAGACATTCGGCTCACAGAAAACGTGGGAGCCTCTTTTGAAGGGAAGTGCAGTGACGTGTTCATCGAACAGGAAGCAGTTGTTGGTCGCGCCGGTCCTTATGAGCGTGCTCTTGAGCATGAGTGCCTACGGCCAAGAGTTTGCCGGTGGCGCCGGCACGCCGGAAGATCCCTATCAAATAGCCACGGCAGACCAACTCGTCGCCATTGGCTCGAACCCCTTTCTGCTGTACCGGGATTATGTTCTCGTGGCAGACGTCAATCTCGCCGGCTACACCTTCTCGCACGCCGTCATCGCCCCCGAGGGCGCATGGCTATCCTTCATGGGCAGTTTCTGCGGTGCGGGACACCGGATCGTGAACTTGACCATTGCGGGGGAACCGGGCTCCTCGGTCGTCGGCCTCTTCGGACAAATTGACCAGGGCGCCCGGGTCTGGGAATTGGGCCTGGAGAATGCCAACGTCACAGGGACCAGCAGCACCGGCATCCTGGCCGGACGCAACTCGGGCACCATCTCGTCGTGCTACAGCGCCGGTTCCGTCACTGGGAGCGATTACGTAGGCGGACTCGTGGGAAGCCATGGGGGCGGCATCATTAGCAATTCATATTCCACTGCGGCGGTGACGGGACACGACCATGTAGGTGGCCTGGTCGGCTATCGCGGTGACTTCTGGAACCGGAACCCTATCGGGAACTGGGCCCCTATCTGGAACTGCTATGCCGTGGGGCCGGTAGCGGGCGATCCCGACGCTCAACGCGTCGGAGGGCTCGTGGGCTTTCAACCCAGTGGCTCGACCGAGGATTCCGCCACCGCGTCGTATTTTCTGCGCCCGGAGGATGGAGGAGGACCAGACAACGGGCTGGGGCAACCTTCGTCGACCACGGCGCTGAGACAGCAAGGCACGTTCGTCGGATGGGACTTCGTGGGAACCGACCAGCACGGCACGGACGACATGTGGTTCATGCCGGCTGCTTCGTATCCCGTTTTGAGCTGGCAACTGCACGTGCATGGCCAGACGTTGGAGGAAGCAACCACTTTCCTGACCGACGCCGGCTTCACCGTTAGCGCCGAACCGGCAGAGGACTACCACCGGACGATACCTGTCGGAAGGGTGATTACGACCGATCCGTACGAGTACGCTCCCGTCGGCAGCACGGTAGGGATCATCGTCAGTCGAGGTCCGTGTGACTGGAGCGAGGTTCCCGGCAGCGGGACATCGGCCGATCCCTATTTGATTGCCACCGCGGGAGTTCTCGAGGCCCTATCGGACAACTACACTACGTGGGAGGCCTGCGTCAAACTGACCGACGATATCGATATGGGCGGCCGACAATACGCCGGGGCCGTGATCAGCTATTCGTCTTACGTCTCGCGGGACTTCGTGGGTACGTTTGATGGTGATAATCACACGATCAGCCATCTGAACGTCAGTCTGTTCGACACATTCAGCAGCGAGGTTCGCAACCTCAGAATCGAGAACGCCGATATTCAAGCCGGGAAATCCTACGTGGGAATCCTGGCCGGCGAGAATTATGGCACGATTCGCAACTGCCGTGTGACGGGCCGAGTATTTGTGCATCCCTACAACTCAGGCGGCTTTGATTTCCAGTCTAGCGCAGGCGGTCTGGTGGGTACGAACCATGGCACTATTGCTGCCTGCCAAGCGACAGTAGAAGTCACAGGCCAGGAGAATGTTGGCGGACTCGTGGGTGGCAACGGTGGCGCGATCACCGACTCCCACGCCGAAGGTTCAGTGACCGGCCACGAGGGGTGTCGAAATGTCGGTGGTTTGGTGGGACAAAATGGCCCATGGTATTCGCCCTTCCGTTATAACCGTGGAACCGTGCTGCGGTGCTGGGCCACGAGCGACGTCACGACAGGCACTTACGCAGCAGAAGGAGCGATCGGAGGACTGATCGGCGAGAACCAAGGCGTGGTCACTCTGTGCTATGCCAGCGGAGCAGTGTACGCGAAATACTCTTACGGAGGTATGAAAGGCACAGGCACGGGCGGACTGATCGGCACCAACGGCGGTGACGTCACCAACTGTTACGCTACGGGTTTCGTCTCCGGATCACCGGACGAAAACGTGGGTGGATTGGTGGGATGTAATAGCTCATCTGGTTATGCAGAGAGCGGAGGCCGCGTCCGTGATTGCTATGCTACAGGAGAGGTGGTCACCTGGGGCCTTCCGGACCCTAATTGGCCCGTCTACGCCGCCCCCCTGATCGGCCGGGACTACTGGTTTGGATCGGTTCGTAGTGGCTATTTCCTGGACCCCAATGACAACGGCAGCCTGAACAAAAGATGGGGGATAGCCTTGACCGATGCTGCGATGCGATCACAGGCGAGCTTCAGCGACTGGGATTTCTATGGCAACGATGAGGACGGCCCCGATGATCCTTGGTTCATGCCGGCAGATGGCTACCCGATCCTGAGTTGGCAGACAACGGAAACAGGCCTGACACGCGTCCCCGAGATGTTCGGCATGTCACAAGAGGAGGCCCGGACCTGCCTCGATAGCGCCGGTTTCCTGCCGGGTGATGCGAATCAAACGGACTATCACCGGACAATCTCGGCAGGGCACGTTCTCCTGACACTGCCACGCATCAACGACGGCAACCAGCAGACGGCTCAGATCATGGCGGACGACATCCTTACCGAACG
>CAYNQP010000417.1:0-4146 GCA_964399325.1 uncultured Pirellulales bacterium | reverse complement strand
GTAGGGAGCGCAGCCTTGCAGGCAGGGGGCCACCTCGACGCCGGCATCTTTCAACTGCTGGTAGAACCGGTCGAAGTCCCAGCCCCAGCCTGGCCCGCTGACCCAGCTCGGGCTCCAGGCCAACTGCTGGTCGGGATAGCCCGGATACGAGGCGTCGGTGTTGCCCTCGTCCCATTGCCAATTGTGATATTCGCGCAAAAAGCCGCAGGCCGCGAGGCGTTCGATGGGGTCGTCGACGAAGCCATTGGTGCCGATGAAGGAATCCATCAGAGGCCGCGCGTGCCGAACGGGTTGCGGCGGGGCAGGGCGTTTGCCTCGGGCCGTGCCGTAGAGGATGATCTCGCCGATCTGGCTCCCGGGGTTCTGAAAAGTCAGTCGCAGACAGCGCGTCGTGACCCGCACGGGGCGGTGCACCCATTTCTGGTACTGCGTCAAATCATCGGCGAACAGCATTCGCCACGTACCGGCACCCCGGCCGGCCACCGTCATGGGCCCGCTGCCTTGGCCATCGAAGTAGCAGACGTCGGTCAGATCGTGTTCGACGCCCAGATCGATCACGACCGAGAGCGGGTAATACAGGGCCGCGCCATTCCAGCCATTTGAGTACAGCGTCGTTGCCGGCGCCACATCGCCCGCCCGCGGGTCCCCGGCCACGTCCTGCTCGTCGATCAATTCCAGAGCTGGCCGTTGCCCCGAAAGGTTAATCAGCATGTCTGCCTCCAGCGTGAGGCGCTCGCCGCATGCCGCCGGCGCGAGCCAAGCCAGCAGCATGATCGAGCCTACCAGCATGGAGCAGACAGTCGTATGTTTTTTCACAGTGCCTGCCACTATCCCAATCTCCTATGGTTCACCTTCTGAATACCCCCTGTTTTGACACCCGGCCCGCAATTGTACCGGCCTCGCCCGGGAAAGGCCCGGCCGAATTGGCTTTGTTTCGCGCGTTTGCAGTGGCGCCGTAAGGCGTTATTTGATATGCCCTTACGGGCACACTACGAGCGGGTCCGTCCAGGCCAATTGGCTTTGTTTGGCATGTTTCGTTCGTTTCGGTCATTGGATTTTCGGATTTGTTTCGGGTTTCGGTATTCGGATTTCGAGTTTGCCGGTTTCGACCGCCCACGGCGGCGAGAAGGCCGGCTGAATTGGCTTTGTTTTCGCGTTTGTAGTGGCGCCGTATGGCGTTATTCGACATGCCGGCGACCGCAATTTGGCTTTGTTTGTCATAGTCTGATCCAGAAGTGCCAAGTTTGAAGTGTGAAGTTGGGAAGCCCGACCCCCGGCCCAGAACGCAGCGAATTGGCTTTGTTTGGCGCATTTGCCTCCCGCCGGCCGGCGCGCGCTGCCCAACGGGGGCGTCGAACTGCGAGCGCTGAAGAAGAACGTGTGTCTTGCGGAAAGCGGTTTGTGATTTTCTCACTGCCATTTGTATCCTCATATGTGTGTTCTATGTATATCATACACCGGCCCTCCAGGCCGTCAAGCGAAATGCCCGGCCCGGACCGGGAGAATTCGCTCATCCTCCGCCCGCCGTTCGCCGATAAAAATAGGAGGTACTTGATTGGGCAACGCGGATAGCGACAACGAGCGGAGGATTCGGAAATAGGCGTGCTGTCCGGAATGGCGGTCCGTTAAGGCTGTTCTTGTCGGGCTGATCCGCATTTGCGAGTCAAGAACGAGGATTTCAGGTATGGGCGTCTGCTTAACGGACGGCCATTCCGTGCCGTCCATGGAATTGCTCTAGAAGGATTCGTCATCTGTTCAAGTGTTGGGTACGGGAGCTATCGCATTGGACTTCGTCATAGAGAACATACGCCTTCGGGAACTTGTCGCGATAGTCAATACCAACCGCGCGTTCTTTGATGATTTCCGGAAGTTCTTGCAGGACCGGAGATACGCTGTGATCCTGGATTTCATTGGCGAAGCCAGTGACGACAAAGGTCGCGAGGTAATAGCAGAATATCTAACGTACAATTCGGAAGCCATATTGTACGACGGTGTGGGGCGTCCGTACGCCAATCGCAAGGCCCGCTGGCTTTTTCTTTCCTGGCTTCTGAGGGATGCTCCTGCACAACGACTGGACCCGCTTGTTCGGCATATGCCAGGGAGCAATTCGGTTGAACGGAAGGCATTTCTTCTCAATGAGCTAAGGAATTGTGTGAAGTTGCTCTTTGGCCGTCCAGAGAGTTGGGAATGGCCCGTGATAGCAGAAGTTATGACTGCACGCCTGGAGGGGAGCCGCCGAGCCCTGAAGGGGAACCTCTTTGAGGCAATTGTGCGTCGTTCCCTCGTGACCCTTTTTGAAAACAATCGTATCTCGCTTAGAATAGGCGAAGGCGAAATCAGGATAAATGAGGAAACGTATGATGTGCAGGTCTACGGTGAGAAGGAGATACTCCTGATCCCTGTAAAGACGAGGGAGACCATGGGAGGTGGACATGCTCTATTGTTTACGAGAGACATCCATAAATCTATCTCTGTTGCAGAGGAAGCCGGCCACCACTGTTTGCCAGTTGTGATTGCCGAATCGTGGTCTGGAGACTTGGACGGTTTGCCGTGTGAGAAGTATATCTACATTCAGGTGAACCCGAATCAGATAGCCCAGATAGAGCCTTTGTTGATGGATGCACTCGAGAGACTCCTGGACACCTTTCGAGACCTCCTATAGGGCCAATTCCATCTGAATGCCTTCCACCCTCTTGGCGGCCATACTGCAATACTTGCGAGAACAGTCTATCCCAACAAAATGGCGGTTCAACTTGCGCGCAACGACGGCGGTTGTTCCGCTCCCTATGAACGGGTCGAGCACTACTGCATTCGGCTCTGTACCAGCGAGGAGACAAGTTCTTACGAGTTCTTCAGGGAAGACTGCGAAGTGTGTATCCCTGAACTTTGAGAGTGGCATCTCCCATACTGTTCGCTTATTCCTACCCATCGGATGGAATGCTTGGTCCCAGCGAGCATCATGGAGGTTCGAATTACCCGCGTTCTTGCCATTCTCGGGTGTGCCCCCGATCTTACCGAAGTGATTTCTTCCGCCTTTCATCTTGCTCTTGTCGGTGAACGTCACGTGAGGTTCTCTAATCGCATCAGCGTTGTAGTAGTAGTCGTTGTTCTTAGAGAAGAAGAACAGGTATTCGTGGTCCGTTGTAGGTCTATTCTTGACTGACGATGGCATAGCGTTAGGCTTATGCCAGATTATGTCCGAGCGAAGGATGAATCCGATCTCGTCCTGAAGTCGTAGAGCGAGTCTCCAAGGCATTCCGAGCAGTCTGCCCTTTACATATTTGTCTCCAATATTCACCCAGAGAGTGCCTTCGTCCCTTAGAACGCGCTTACATTGTCGAAAGACCTGGAGCAGAGCTGCTACATACTCCTCTGGGTCTTTCTCATTTCCTATCTGCTCGGCGCGCGCATAGTCTCTCTGCCCGTAGTAGGGTGGGCTCGTAATGATGATGTCGACAGATTTGTCCGGCAGCCGTCTGAGTTCCTCTCGGGCGTCACCGCAGACAAAAGAATCGAGCATATTAGTGAGCGAGGGCTCGGCCGCGTGGATCATCCATGCTCTCCTATCGATTTCCGGTACTGTCAATCGTGGTTCCAGCATACTCGTGCTTTGATTCTTGTCAAGCCTCACCTCGGAGTTACGAATCTCGGAACGGTAGGGGCGTACCGTGCTATTGACTCGCACGAAATGGAGGCATACCCTGAATCGTGGTTAGGGGCAGCAGAAGTGGAGTTTCGAGTCTCTGGCGGTACAAGGGGCGGTGTATCAGAAAGCTTCGACGCCGCACCAGTAGCGGCTTGTGTTGTCTTTGGCGGCGAGGTAGGCGGCGTGGCCGTCGAAAAACAAATTATTGCAGCCTTTGCCTCGATGGCGGTCCTTGGCGACGCGGCGGGTGAGATTGCTGCCGGGCGACTCGCCGTCGGAGGCGGGCAGGTGCGTGGTCGACCAGACGTCCAGCAAGTTAAACCGCGAGGCCACGTTCAACTCGTCGCGGTCGGTGATGGATATCCGGGGACATCTATGAGCAAGCCGTTGTCAAGACGGTCGCGGGATTTTTCCGCGGGAATTCCAAACATCTATTCGGCGTCACCCCTTCGGGGCGCCAGTAGGCTACGTACGGGTCGGCTCCAGTCAGCATAACGAGG
>CAYNQP010000416.1:0-4148 GCA_964399325.1 uncultured Pirellulales bacterium | reverse complement strand
GCCCACGCCAAGCCAAGCGGAGCAGGACTTGCGGGCGCTGATTGCTCAGGAACTGAACAAGGAGAGACCGAGCGTACAGGAGCCAACCCTGCAGGTGCCGAAAGCGTACAAGCCAACCGTGCTGAGTCCGAGCCAGGAAAGGGCGAGACGGCAAAGGCAAGCCCAAGACTTGCAGGCGCTGATTGCCCAAGAGTTGAGCAGGCAACAGTCGGAGGTGCAAGCGTCAAACGTGGAAACGCCAACCGCGCCAACGCCGAGTCCGGAGGAGACAGACTTGCCGACGTTGATTGCCCAGGAGCTGCAAAGGCGAAGGCAACGTGCAGCCCAGTCAAGCGTGCAAGAGCCGCGCAGACTGGAACCCCGTGTGCAAAAGCCCCGTGCGCAGGCGCCCAATACGCAGGAGCTGGACCTGCCGACATTGATTGCCCAAGAGTTGCAGAGACGAAGACAACAGTCGCAGGAATCGGCATCGGCCACCAGCGGCGTGAGCCCCTTGACAGGCCTGGCGCCCGACAATCGCGCGGCGATCAGGGGTTATAGAGACATTCAGATCCAACGCGGCCTCGCCGACCCTGACGAGCCGTGGACGCTCGAAGCGGACTTGGACAAGTACAGGGCCCATGCCGTGGCGGAGGGCTCGAGGAATTCCGGCGAGAGCCTCAAGAAGGCCTTGAAACGAGTCGGTCTGGCCCTCGAGGACGGGACAAACGTCATTACACTGGGATACGCCTCAGATCGAGGCGTGCCGTTCCGAACCAACGACGGCAAAGGTCTCTTCCAGCAGCCGGGTAACGTACCGAAGCAAGCCGGCAGGACCATCGGCAGTCTTGGTGACGGACTGTATTCCCTCGTCGACCTCGCCACGTTCGACTCCTTGTCCGACAAGAAGACAGGCGTCTATCAAGACAACAATCCCCTCGTACGGCCTCTGATTTTCACCGGCAGAGCCATCGGCGGGGTCTGGAAGACCACCGAGGAGATCGGCAACGCCATTACCTGGGGCTACTTCGACAACCTCACCGGTTCGATCGGGATGTGTTTTGAGGATATCATCGAAGCCCTGAAACACACCGGCCAGGCCGTGACAAATATCGTACGAGCCCCCCTGCATCTGATCGCCGGCAAGGACAAGAAGGCCGACAAGGCACTGGACTGGGTGCTGCTCGTTCCGTTGGAGCTGGCCAGTAATATCGTCGAGATGAAGGGCTTCTCCAATATGGACGACTACGAGACGGCTTTTGCCGACAAGGGTGTGATCGGGTCCATACTGGAGTTTGGCGGCTCGACCTTCATCGTGTATACCGCCGTGGACGAGTTGTTGGATGAGCTCAAGGACGACAATAGCAACCAGACCTCCGCGCAAGCCAATGCTGAAGCCCCGGCCGAGCCGGCGCCTCCGGCCGAGCCAACAATTCCGGTAATAGAGCCCGAAGTCCCGGTGGAATTCGTTAACGGCAATGGATTCCTGTACTTCGCCTACCAGTAGTGGCTCATACAGTCAGATCGAATCGCAAGTGATTCGCAATTCGCAGCAGTTGATCGCGGGCCCGGCTTCTTGCCGGGCCCGTGCTTTTTCCTCTGTCTCTTCGCATGGCAGCCCCATCGATATACCGTGTGCTCAGCCTGCGGAATCGCAACAGCGCGCCACGGGGTAGCTTTCGCGGTGCCACAAGACCTGTAGGGCTGGCGGCCGACGAGATTCGCAGTTGCGGTCGTAAGAGGAACCGCGACGGACGCCGGCAATGTGAGGCATTCGAATGCTGCGGCTACCCAACGTCACCCGCGTCTGCCGGACAGGAGGTTGGTGCGAACCCAACTCCAGTTGAGCACAACGTGCAGGACAATGGCGGCAGACAGGACCGCCCCGCCGCCTTTGTGGACTACGTTGAAGACTTCGAAAGACAGACGAAAACCCAACACGCCGGAGAGAACCTGCGTGACAATCAGGATCGCGAGAATCGGATTCAGAATCTTCAATGCCGTGTTCTTTCGCATGGGCGTCTCCTTTCGACTGCATTGGCATCCGCAAGGTCATGTTAGCATCGGTTCATCGCGGTCGTCCAGCGAAAACCGTGCGAGAGGTCTCGCGGATAGCCACAAAACGGAAGATTGCGGCTAAAACAGTTGACGGGGGCGAATGCTTTGGTTTGATATGAAGGGCATGCAATCAGAAACTGGGCCAAGTTCAGGTCAAGGCGACGGCGCACAACCGAACGGATCGCGTGTCAGCCTATGGGCCAGTACGGAGGGCCGGCTCCTGCTGGCGGGAGTAGCGCTGGTGTTCGCCTACGTCGTGTGGCTTGCATTCAAGCTACTCTCGTCGCCCGAGGAATCCCAGGTCCTTATCGGCATGACCGCAACGGCAGTGGTGTTCGGCCGCGCCGTCGGTCTGACCTTCGGGTACTCCGTCGGCCTCGGATCTACCACGGTCGTCTTGATCTCCATGGTAGCGGAAACCGCATCGGTGCTCATCGCCTACTCGCTGTTTGTGTTCAGTTGGCGACACCTGTTGGTCATCAAGTCACTCAAGAGCGTCTTCGCGCGCATTCATCAGGCGGCGCAGACTCACAAGGCCGCCATACAACGGTACGGCGTCATCGGCCTGTTTGCCTTCGTCTGGTTCCCGTTCTGGATGACCGGCCCGGTCGTCGGCTGCGTGATCGGCTTTCTGCTGGACCTGCCGGTCTGGCTGACCATGACGGTGGTTCTGGCGGGAACGTACGTGGCGATTGTCGGATGGGCCTTCTTCCTGCGCGAGGTTCATGAGCGGGTCGTCTCTTGTGGTCCCTATGCCGCGCTGGCCCTCGTGGGCTCTCTGATCGTCATTGTCATCGTCGGCCATGTTCTGCGTCGGACCCTTCGCGAGAACAAACGCAAGATTTGAGGCAAGGCCAGGGAAGATCTCATTCACCGCGCGACTCTGCGACCGTAGGTGACATCCTTGCGTTCGGACGTGCGAAGGTAAACGAGACAACCCGTCAATGGGGCCGCTGAATTGGACTAACCTCACAGCCGCGGTGGAACCGTAGAATAGGTGCTGCCTGAAACCTCGCAAGCCGCCCGTATCGCGTGTGAGTATACGGCCGCGAGCCCTCTCGCGCGTTCCATCACGTGAGAAGGCCGCCGCCTAGACACTACCCTCCTCTCAGTCGCACAGGATCCCGCCCCACCCTCCATGGAGATCCTGCTTGACCGTTGCGTCGCTACAGCGACGCTCCACACATCGCACCCGCCGGAGTTGTCACAACCATTTCACATCATGGCTAACGGCTGTGGGCCCCTACGAGCACAAGCACAGACACTTTGATCCTCCTTCTACACCAACTCCCCTGGCCATCAACCTGTCAAAGCCGACCGTTTGGACAGCCACTGCTCATCACAGCCCATCGCGCTGCACTCGTACCAGATGTACAACAAACCGTTCTCCGCCACCCTGTCTATTTCCTGCATAGGACTGTCGCACTCTGGACATACAGGCGCACGATCCAACTGCTGCAATTGCCGACCGGTGGGATTCACGTATGTCATACTCATGTTCGTGCCCTCTCTTTGCGACGCTCTTCTCCACGACCGTCTCCGGTCCATCTATGGGCAAAAACCGATGTAGATGCGGTATTATATCCGACGGCATTGAGACCGACATAGGCAAAAACCTAAAAATCTTATAAGGGAAATCCCTACCTACCGGCGCCTGCGGCTTGCAGCGTTCTCAGCGTTCATTTCGGTATCCTGACCTCACCGCGGCCGGCTTTCGAATCGTTACGTTCCAAGTCCCCGTCCCAGAATGAGTTAGGGCCTGGCGGCGAGTCATGATCGCATCCCCAATCATGCCTCGTTCCACGCCCGCTTCTTGCGGGTAGCGTATCTGACCGTCTATTCCGGCTTCGCGAAAAAGTGAGGAATTTCAATCACATGCGCGGGCGGCATCCCGACGCAGAGGCGATCAGGATCCCGCAGCAGCCGTCTGCAAGAAAAACGATGTACAAGGCGCCGCCGGCTCTGTTGCTTGCCGTGCGGCCCATCGTTAATCAGTCGCCCGTCATTCGAGGCCACGGTCACCGCGCAGGGCCCACTGGACTTTGTCCGCGCGCGGCGCTTGGTACGACGCCAGCTTGTCCAGGAGCCCCTCCACCCCCTGGTCCACAACG
>CAYNQP010000415.1:0-4166 GCA_964399325.1 uncultured Pirellulales bacterium | reverse complement strand
CTAGGTTTGGCAACCGGTCCGGACTCAGTTCCAACGCCTGCAGCACCTCTGTAGACCAGTCCTTCTTCTCCATATCGAAGAGGCCCAACGGGTCTGCGCTGGCCCAGCTTGTCTGGAACGCGCCGGTCAGGCGCCACACCAGGTAGGCATGCACGTCCACAAAGAGGTTCGTCGACCGGAACAATTCCGGCTCGGATCGCAGCATCCAGGCGATCCGGTAGGCCACCGGCGCCACATCGGGCGGTTTGCCGGAAATGCGATGAAGTGTGTCCGCGCCGACCTTCTCGCTCAGCCATGCCACCTCGTCCTTGCACCGCTGGTCGAGCCACACGATAGCCTGACGCATGGGCCGGCCCTTCACGTCCAGCGGTACGAATGTCTCGCGTTGGTTGGCAATAGCCAGTGCGGCGATGCGTTCGGGTGAGACCTGCTGGAGCAATTGTCGCAGCGCGGTGGTCGCTGACGACCACCAGTCCTCCGGGTTCTGCTCGTAGCGGTTGGGCCCGGGGTTGGCCAGCGGGATGGGGCAGCGTCCAACTCCGGCGACTTCACCGTTCCGTGTCCAGCCGATGGCCTTCGTGGCGGTGGTGCTGCTGTCGATTCCAATGACGACGTCTTTGGTGTGTGCCATATCTGATCACGTTGCGGGCTACTCCATGTAGCCCTTCTCTTGGTAGTAGCGCGCGGCGCCGGGATGCAGCGGCACCTCGTATGCATTCCACACGGTGTGCACGTTGTAGGAGAAGTTCATGTGGCTCCATTGCAGGAGTTGCTGCTGTTCGTCCATGGCTTTAGCCACCAGATACGCGAACTCGTCCGGCGTGTCGTCCCGGCAATAGACCACCGTACCGGTACGCACGACCGTGGGGATCGGTCGATCCACACCGCGATACAGCCCCGTAGGAATCACGCCCCGTTCCTGCTGGCCCCCTCGCGCCAGTTCCTCCAACAGATCGTCCGGCAAGGGGATGAAATGGAGGTCGAATTTCTGACAGATCTCCGTCCATATACTCCATTCCGGGGCCGTGGTCATGACGCCGGCCCCTCCGATGACCACATCGAAGCTCTCCCGGTCCTCGGGGGTATTGCCCACGCGCCCACCGGCGGCCGCGACGGTCTGTCTCGAAAGGTCGAAGTGAGCCAGGATGCGAGAGGTGGAGTCGCCGCCGATCCCCGCGGTCAGGATACGGACCGGCCAGCATTTCTCCCGTATCTGTGACAGGTCCGTGATTCCGGTCTGGGCTTTGGCCGCGACCAGCACGTAGCTGGGATCCTGAATATTGGCGATCAGACGCAGGTTCGTTCGGGGTGCTTCTCTTGCGTATGGGCCTGTCGCCATATAGGCGTTTCGAAGGAATTGGATCGCAACCGCGCCAAAGTCCACGGCTCCGAGTCCCGGTGCATTTCGCGGCGCGAGAATTTCGGGTAGATGGGGATCGGGTCGGTAAGGCGGCGGCGTTCTCGCTTCGCTGACGATCCGTGGCGCGTCGGCTGCGTTGCAGTTGTAGCAGATCTGCACGTCGTAACCGTACGGCCTCATCGCCTGCTTCACCACTTCGGCCATCGCCCCCCACGGACAGGTCTTGCACGCTCCGCCGAACACCGGCGTCTTCTCCTCAATACCCGTCTTCCCGACAGCGAGAGACGTAGCGGGTACCCGTTCGGTCGACCCCACCTCTCCGTTCTGGGTGATTCCCGCACCGTGCCGGGCAGACGTGTCCGAAGGTTGAAGTTGATGGCACGACAACGAAACGAGTAGAGCCGGAATCAGGAACGGAAAGGATAAACAGGATTTCGACATGATGTCACCTCATATAACCGACTTCGCGTTCTGATGTTGAGAGGCGGCTCCAATTGTTGGGACCACCACACGTAGAGATCAAGTCAGGTTGTCAGGTTCCACTGAATCAATCCTATTTCTTCTCATTGTCCTGCGCTTCCATCCTTGGACCACTCCGAAGCTCCGGCGCCCACCATCCGTAGGGCAGGCCACTTCTCGGCGCCAACCGCTTGGCAGACCCCGGTTTGCGTCTGGATGAGTTTTGGCGCCCCACGGTGTATCGAAGTTCGTTTGGACGATAGCCTTCCTTGGCGGCCAGCGTGCCAAGGCGATCGTCTTGGCGATCATTTGAAATACAATTGCAGCGTTTCAGTGAGATAGTGTCTGGCGTTCATCCATGTGTGACCGCCGCCCGTGACCAGGACCTTGTGTTCGATTTGCTTCTCTTTCATGAGATTGTCAAACGCGATCGCCTGCTGGTACAGGAAGTCTTCCTTTCCGACACCCATCCACAGGAGCTTCAATCGCTGATTGGTGACTTCAGGTTTCGCGGAGAGGTCGATGAAGTACTTGTCAAAGACTTCCGCCGTCAAGTAGGCGCTGTATGAACCGATCCAGGCAAATTTGTCGAGGTTGGTGAACCCGGCGAACAGAGACTGTCCGCCGCCTCGCGAGAATCCGGCGATCGCGCGTTTTTCCCGGTCGGGGATGGCGCGGTAATTGGCCTCCACGTAAGGAATGATGCTCCCGGCCAACTCGTCGTTGAAGACTTTGTACATGTCAGCCGCCTGAAGCGATGAGGGGTCAGGGGTACCGGTCATTGTGTTCCCGTAAGGCATGACGATGATCATCGGCACGGCGCGCTTCTGCGCGATGAGATTGTCGAGAATGAAATTGGCCCGACCCACCCTGAACCAGGTTTCCTCGGTGTCGGTCGTGCCGCTGATCAGATAAAGCACGGGATACTTGTCGGCGCTCGCGCGATAGCCCGGCGGCGTGCAGACAATCAGCGGACGGGTGACGCCCATGGATTTCGAATTGTAGTAGCAGTAGGTCAGCTCGCCGTGCGGGACGTTCTGCATCGAGCGGAGGGAAGGTTTGTCGCTCGGAATGTCGACCAGGCTGTTCTTGAAACGTTCGTTTGGAAAGATGTCCTGATTGCCGGGATCGGCGATCGACACGCCATCCACAACGAAGCAATAGGGATACAGGTCGGGTGCAATCGGTCCCACGGTGATGCTCCACACTCCGGAGGCGTCTGCCTTGAGCGGCTGGTTTCCCCTCATGAACTGGCCGCTCAATTGGATGTACGACCGGCGATTCAATCTGTTGGACCCGTGGCCGCTGTGCGCTGGCATTGACGACCATTACCAGGCAGATGGATGATGCGATTGTGCGTAGCATTCTTGCGTTCATATTCGTGGGACCCTCCAATGAGCCCAAGCCACATTGCCACAACGACACGCCGCCGTGTCCGCAACCTCATTCTCAGTCAACGATCTTCGCCGTCTGATGCTGATTGAAGCAGAGACAGTTGAAACAGACCGGTCTTGAATTTCGATAAGCATAGTGGAATTGTAGACCGCGACGTACAAGACAGCAACCAAAAACATCTCTCGTCCTCGGCCTTGCCCCCGGCTCGGCAACACAAACGAACATGTATCCTGGGTCGGCTTGTCGAGTTTCCCGCAACAAATATTCTTGTTGCAATTGTCCCCGCCTGAGCATATTGCTATTAGCGTTGCACATGAACTACATCCCTTTTACCCCTTGATTCGGGAGGGCGCTATGGGAACGACCGGCAGTGCATCGAAGCTCGTGGGGACGATAGTCATTCTCGGCTGCTTCCACACGTTGACAGGCACCAGGGCACTCGCCCAATCCGCCGAGGGGACGCCGGCCTCGACCAACATCGGCCGGAGCGGGTACCCTCGCATTCTGCCGGACAACCGCGTCGTATTTCAGGTCCGGGCCCCCGGCGCCAACCAGGTGCAGATCAATCTGGGACGCAGGTACGACATGCAGCGCGACGACTCCGGCGCCTGGACGGTGACCACGGCCCCTCAGGACCCTGGCTTCCACTACTATTCGCTCGTCGTCGATGGGGTCAGCGTGTCGGACCCTGCCAGCGAGTCCTTCTATGGAACGGGGCGAATCTCGAGCGGCCTCGAGATTCCTGAACCGGGGGTGGACTTCCACATGGTCAAAGATGTGCCGCACGGAGACATCCGGCTGAAGCGGTATTTCTCCAAACGCACCAAGACATGGAGGCCCTTTTACGTCTATGCACCCCCCGGTTACGATACCGGTGTTCAGAAGCGCTATCCGGTCTTGTACATCCAACACGGAGCCGGAGAGGACGAGCGGTGCTGGGGCGCCCAGGGTC
>CAYNQP010000414.1:0-4168 GCA_964399325.1 uncultured Pirellulales bacterium | reverse complement strand
CTGTGCGATCTCTGACGTAATCCAATTGGTGAGATCATATAATTCAGATACGTTCATTTGCTTGTCTCCTCTCGCACATGACATAGTATTCTATGGTTCTCGATATCCCACGGGCGAAGCTATGCAGCTTCCTTCTTAGATCTCCCAAATGCTACAGGTTAACGAGTGCTCTAACAAGATAACATGACAATCGGCATGTTGGCCGGAAAACCCGTTTTGTCCTGAGTTCTCTATTTTCTCGCGGCGGCTCTGTCAAAGTAAAGGCTAATCTCGATGTGCATTATACGGCGGCCTGTGCAGGTGTTCAATAGGTGAAAAGAGTCATTATCTGATGAGCAAGGCGGAATTGCGGGGGCGCTGCGTAGAAGCGTCGGGGCGTTAGAGCGTTGGAGCGTTGAAGCGTTGAGGCGTTGAGGCGTCAGGGCGTCGGAGCGTTCCTTACACGCATTCACACATATACGCTTCTGCGCATCCACAGCCCGGCGGGCGTCTACCACTGGAGGCACAGGCTGACGCCGTAGCCGTCGCGTGTGACCATGGGCACGAGGGCTGCCAGCCGGTCCTTGTTGCTGACGCTGGAAACGGCCCCGGTGGATTCCCAGGCCAGGAACCAGCCGAGCAAGGCCTGCGAGGGGTAGTGGGAGTCGTCGTTGATGCGTGATAACAGCGGCAAGGTGGACGCGGCGTAGAGGGTGTGGCGGGCCAGGCGGTTGTCTTTGCACATCCGGCCGGCGGGCAGCGGCAAATGCGGACCATTCGAGAGGAGGCCGACGAGCGCGGTTCTGCCCGTGCACGTGTGGATGCACGTGCGCTCTCAGCGCCGCAGATTAAAATGTCCCGCTTCTTTGCAGGAGAACATATTGCCGAGATCTGGGGCCGCCACTTCGAGGTCGCCGCGCGTCGGAAACCGGAAATGACAGACACGTCTGACGATAAACTCGCCGTGAATCAGGGCGCCCCTTTCGCGGTCGTCTGGGAAGAAGGGGCTGCCCTCCAGTCGATGTTGCAGGGACCTCGGCGTCTCGCAGGCCAAACGCGTGCAGAGCCGTTGGTAAAGGAAACCGGCGTTTCTGCGTGGGCGGGCAGTCGCATCCGGATGGCAAATGGCTTTCGCCTTTCGGGCCGGGATCGGACCTAGTTGTGTTTGCCCCGGGCTTCGGACGGTCTTCTTGGCCAGGACCAAACCCACGCATTGCTGCTTGTGCCCATTCACCCGCTTGCCTATCTACCCATCAATAGACCAGGCGCCGATAAGAAGTTGGGTATCATAGCAAAAAGCAAGCGTTTCCTATTTTTTTGGACTTGACAAATTGGCACTTGGTGGTTAATGTGGGCCATCAAGGCAACCTGGATGGGCCTTCTGTCAAACGGAGTTGGCGAAAAAGGAAGGAAAAAAAGGAATGAAGGATCTTTTTACCACCGGCGAAGCCGCAGTAATCTGCAGAGTCAGTCAACAAACCATCATCCGCTGTTTCGATTCCGGCCGCCTCAGGGGTTTTCGCGTCCCAGGGTCTAAGTTTCGGCGCATTCCCCGGCAGAATCTGGTCAAGTTCATGCGGGACAACAGCATCCCGCTGGACAATCTGGATTCGGGCAAGAAGAAGGTGCTCATCGTTGACGATGACGCCGAGATCGTCGAGTTGATCGGTGATATCCTGACGCGGGACGGCCGCTTTGACATCAGGACAGCATCGAGCGGCTACGAGGCGGGGATGGTGACGCAACAGTTCCGGCCGGACCTGATTCTGCTCGATTACATGCTGCCCGATGTCAACGGAAACGTCGTCTGCCAGACGATCAGGAGCAATCCGGAGTTCGAGAACACCCGGATTATCATCGTCAGCGGCGTGATCAAACAGGAGGAGATCGACCAGCTTTTGAAGTCCGGAGCCGAGGACTTTGTTCGCAAGCCCTTCACGATCTTGGAGCTGACCGACAAAGTCGACGCGGCTCTGCAGACCGTGTAATCGAGGGCGGGACACTCGAAGGCGGCGTTTTTCCTCCCGGCAAACGCAACGATGCATCGCTTCATCGAGGCGGGTGAGCAATATCAGTGCTGAAGAACGAGGACAACCGCATGGCGGAACGTAGTCTAAGCGCAGCCGCTTCCCGGAAGGTGGAACTGGCTGTGGAGGCGCTGGATGCGCTGTCGGTGCCGCCGTGCGTTGCCGTCCAATACCTTCCGAAGACCATCCAGGGTCGCTTTTCGCCAACTTCCGTAGCCGATATCGTCGCGTGCGAACCCGCACTGGCAGCCCGGATCCTGTCGCTGGCCCAGCGCCGCGCCGCCGGCCCCGTGCGTCAGCGTCATGCCGTCCGTCTCGTCCTGGAGCGCCTCGGCGCCGACGAGATTCGAGATATCCTACTGGAAATGAAGGTCTCTGCCGGGTTCGAGATCGAGTTCGCCCAGGCCCAGCCGGCCGTGCCGGACCGCAAAGACCTGATCCTCCACAGCCTTGCGGTTGCCTGTTGCGCCAAGCGCATCGCCGAGGCGTTGACGCCGGCGGTGGATCCCCAACTGGCCTATTCCGCCGGCCTGCTGCACGACATCGGCAAGCTCGCCCTGCAGGACATCATGCCCAAGAGCCTTACCGCCATTTCCCAGGAGGCCCAGGCTACCCACTCCAGCCTTTACGCGGTCGAGCAGACGCACCTCGGCACCAATCACGCCATGCTCGGCAAGCAGTTGGCCCGGAAATGGCGCCTGCCCGAACCCATTGCGATGGCGATTTGGCTGCACCATAGCGACGCCGTCGCGCTACTCGATGACCTTGCCGAGATCGCGGTCGTCCGCGTCGTCTGGGCCGCCGATCATATCGCCCGGCACGCAGGCATCGGCATCTCCGGCAGTTTCGATCCGCCCGAGCCGCTCGGCTCTCTGGCGGCAGTTCTCGACACCGAGACAGACATTCTCCAGCAGATACGCGAGGCCCTGCCGGAAGAAGTCACAAGCAAGTCCGAAGTGCTCGGCCTCGAGACCCCCAACGCCACGGCTAAGTACTGTGACGTGGTCCAGACCACCGTGACAACCCTGTCCAGGAAGCAAACGGAGCTTTCGACCGAGAATCGCACCTTGAAGATCGCCTCGGGCTATCTGGACTTCGCCCGATCCTTCCTGCTCGACATCGGTCCGAGCACGAGCGCCGTCGACATCGCCGAGGACCTGGCGCGGCGCTGGCAGCGGTTCTTCCAGACCGGCTCAGTCTGTCTCTATCTGACCGACGGCGCCGCCCACGGGGCCATCGACACGGTCATCGTCGAAGCCCTGGGCCACAGCGGCAAAATCGTGGCCGAGTCCCCCGCCGACATCGCTACGATCCCCCGGCCCCTCGCCGAGCGCTTCGCCTTGCTGGACGCCCAGCGCCACATCGACTGGCTCATGGAGCAGATCGATGTGGACTTCGACGTCGCTCGGACGAAGCTGGTCCCGCTGCTGTCGGACGGCCGGACCATCGCGGTGATGGCCTTCGAGCTGAACTTCCCCGGCGACGCGACGCTGTTTGCCGAGAAGTTCGAGATGGCCGCCTCCATGGCCGGCGCGGTCCTGGGACTGGCCCTGGCCAAGGAGCATCAGACGCATTTCTCCGAACGCCTCGTCCGCGCGCTGGGCCAAATCGAGGCCCCCGCCGAGCCGATGCCCGCCGCGAACCCGACCGAGGCCCTGGCCGAGATGGCCGCAGGCGTCGCCCACGAGTTGAACAATCCGCTCTCCGTCATCTCCGGCCGTGCCCAACTGCTCGCCCAGACTGAAACCGACGAGCAGCGTAAGCACGACCTCGAACAGATCCACGATAATGTCACCGAGGCCTCAGGCATCATCGACGACCTGATGAGCTTCGCCCAACCCTCGTCGCCCAGGCCGGCGCCGACGAACATCAGGCAGATCATCGAGGAGGCCGTGGAACTGGCCGGCCGCAAGAGCCACACCGATCATGTCAACGCCCAGGTCGAGGTGGACGAGAGCATTGGCACGGTGCTCGTCGATTCCGCCCAGGTGGTCTCCGCCCTCGCGAACGTCATCGCCAACGCCATCGAGGCGTATGCCGACGCCATGGGCCCCGTCAAGATCGTCGCCGAGCCCAGTGCCGATGGCGTGAAGCTGCAAATCGGTGACCTCGGCTGCGGCATGGACGCCGACACGCTGCGTAAGGCCACGCACCCATTCTTC
>CAYNQP010000413.1:0-4173 GCA_964399325.1 uncultured Pirellulales bacterium | reverse complement strand
CGCCGCCACCGCCGCATTGATGAATGGGTCCGGCGTATCTACAAAACCGAACAATACCGCGCGGCGCTGGCGAGCCGGGTCGTTGTAGATACGCCGGACCCATTCATCAATGCGGCGGTGGCGGCGCTTTGCGTGGCGGCCGACGGCGTCTGGGACGAGCCGCAAGGGGCAGTCATGCACGGTGCCGTCGCCTGGCGATCGACGCTGCTCGGTTGGCGCGGTCCGTATTCCTGTGATGCCCTCGGCTGGCACGACCGAGCCCAGCGACACTTGGACTACTGGGCCAGACGGCAGAATACCAAACCGGTGTCCGACGCGATCCTGCCGGCGGACCCAATCTCCAATCTCTCCCGCAACGAACCCTCGCTCCACAGCAACGGTGACATGTCGGGACGACACTATGACATGAATCTGGTCTACATCGATATGCTGCTGCGCCATCTGCTTTGGACCGGAGACCTCGACCTGGCTCGCGAACTGTGGCCGGTCATCGAGCGGCACCTGGCGTGGGAGCGTCGGCTGTTGCGCCGGCCCTTCGGCTCGGACGGACTGCCTCTCTATGAAGCCTATGCGGCGATCTGGGCCAGCGACGACCTGCAATACCACGGCGGCGGCGTCACGCATGCCAGCGCGTACAACTACTATCACAACAAGATGGTCGCGCGCCTGGCTAAGCTGCTCGACAAGGATTCGGCGCCGTACGAGCAGGAGGCGGACTTGATCCTCAAGGCCATGCAGCGTGAGTTGTGGCTGCCCGATCGTGGCTGGTACGGCGAGTGGAAAGACCTGCTCGGACTGCAACGGGTCCACCCGAGCGCGGCCCTCTGGACTCTTTACCACACGATGGACTCCGAAGTACCTTCGCCTTTCGAGGCGTGGCAGATGACGCGATTCGTGGATACACAAATCGCGCACATTCCCGTTTCGGGCGACTGCTTCACCTTGCCTTCCAGCAATTGGCTGCCCTACACGTGGTCGACGAACAATGTGGTCATGGCCGAAGTGGCCCACACGGCCCTGGCCTACTGGCAAGCTGGTCGCGGCGATGTCGCGTTCAGGGTGTTCAAGGGGTGCATCCTCGACAGCATGTATCAGGGGCTTTGCCCCGGCAATCTGGGCATGACGACCTACTTCGACGCGGCTCGGGGCGAGGCCCAGCGGGACTTTGGCGATGCGGTCGGCGTCGTGTCACGCGCGGTGGTCGAGGGGCTCTTCGGCGCGCATCCAGACCTGTTGGCGGGCCAGTTGAGCGTTTGCCCCGGCCTGCCGGCCGACTGGGATCACGCCCGAATTCAGCATCCCGACTTCAACTTCGAGTTTCGCCGCGAGGAACTGACGGAGACCTATCTGGTCGAGCCGAAGTTCTCCAGGCCGATGTTGCTGCGACTGGTCGTGCCGGCGCTGCGAGACAGTGTGACCACTGTGACGGTCAATGGCGAGCCGGTCGAGTGGCACTCGGCTGAAGACTCGGTCGATACGCCGCGCATTACGATCCAAGATGAAGCGGCCGCGAGATTCGAGGTGGTCATTATATGGAAGGGCGACAGGCCCGCGCAGACGGACCTCGATACCGTTGTGGCCCAGGGCAGTGAGGTGAATGTCGAGTTGGGATCGGCCACACCGCGTCGCATTTCCGATCCGCAGCGCGCCCTGCCGGAGATGACGCTCGAACCGCATGCCTTGCGGGCAACCGCCGCCGGGACATTGGGACATCGCACCGCGTTCATCCAGGTTCAGCAGGGGCAAATGTCGTGGTGGCTGCCGGTATCGTTCGAGACTCGACCGGCCTACGAAATCGTCCCGTCGCCGACCCAGGACGCCGAGCATCTGCGTTTCCGTGTGCGCGACAATACCGCTGAGCCATTCGCGCCATCTGACGAAATCATCTTGCCGGCTGAGGGGTTCTTGCCCGGCTCGAACCGCGTTGCTGTCGATCTGGGCGAAGGGCGCAGTGTTGAAGGCGTGGTGACAAACTGGAAGATCAAGGCTGACAGGACCGCCCAGTGGGACCAGATCGTGCTCGATTCGACCTTCAATGACAAGGTGACGCACATATTTCAGAACGAATATCTCGCGCCGCGCTCGCCCTATTGCTCGCTGGCCATTCCCAAGCAGGGGATCGGCAGTTGGTGCAACTATCAGAAGACCTGCGAAGTCGATGACACGGGCCTGCGCCGGGCGGCCGACCGCAACCAGGGGCGATTCGTTCTGCCCCAGGGCATTCCATTCCAGACGCCCGGCGCCGGCGACGCCAAGAACATCGTCTTCACCTCACAATGGGACAACTATCCGAATGACGTGTCGATTCCGTTGGCCGGTAGGGCGTCTCGTGCCTTTCTACTCATGGCCGGCTCGACTAACTCGATGCAGAGCCGCTTCGACAATGGCGAAGTCATCGTGACCTATGCCGATGGCTCGACCGAGCGGCTGGCGCTGCGCAACCCCACCACTTGGTGGCCCATCGACCAGGACTACTTCATCGACGACTATGCTTTTGCCCGACCCGAGCCGATACCGCTGCGTGTGGACCTGAGAACGGGGGCCGTACGCCTGCTGGAGTTCGGCACGTTCAAGGGAAGAGGAGGCGGAGTCCGGGGCGGTGCCGCGACGGTGCTTGATATGCCATTGGACGCGGATAGAGAGCTCAAGACTCTAACCGTGCGCACGTTGGCCAACGAAGTGGTTGTCGGTTTGATGGCTGTGACGTTGGCGCGCTAGCAGATGTCATCTTCCTGAGAAGGGAAGGTCATGATGGGGCGCACAGTGCTATTGCTTTACTTGGTTCTGGGAGTTTCTGCGGACGGGGTCCACGTCAGCACGGCGGCCGAGGCGGGTGATTTGACGCCGACTCAACTTCGCTGCGAATACGTTCGAGAGCCCCTGGGTGTGGATGTGGTGAGCCCGCGCCTGTTCTGGAAGGTCGAAAGCCCGATGCGCGGTCAGCGCCAAGCCGCATTCCAGATCCTGGCCGCGTCATCCGCAGAGGCCCTGGCCGGTGACCGGGCGGACCTTTGGGACAGCGGCAAGGTGGCTTCCGACGAGACGACGCATATCCCGTATCGCGGCCGCACGCTCAAGTCCTCGCAACGGGTGTTCTGGAAGGTTCGCGTCTGGGACAAGGACGCACAGGTATCATCCTGGAGTGAGACGGCATCGTGGACGATGGGGCTGCTCAGCGATGACGACTGGCAGGCCCGCTGGATCGGGGCGGCGACCGAGAGCCAGGCGTTGCTGCTACGCCGCGAGTTCGCGGTCAGGCCGGGCCTCAAGCACGCCGTCGTGCACGTCTGCGGGCTGGGCCATTATGAAATGTCACTCAACGGGGCTAAGGTGGGCGACGATCTCCTGTCGCCAGGCTGGACGAAGTACGATAAGACGTGCCTCTACGACACGCATGAACTGACGCCTATGCTGCGCCAGGGCCGCAACGCGATCGGGCTCGCACTGGGCAACGGCATGTACAACGTCGTCGGCGGACGGTATGTCAAATTCAAGGGCACGTTCGGCCCACTCAAAGCGATCTGCCAGGTGCGGCTGGAATATGCCGACGGCGCCGTTGAGACGGTTGGCACGGACGGGCAATGGCGTATCTGGCCCGGTCCGATCACCTTCTCGTGCGTTTTCGGTGGTGAAGACTACGATGCACGTCTGGAGCCACAGGGTTGGGACCGGCCCGACTTCGATGATTCGGCATGGGCAAGGGCAATGGTAGTGGGTGCGCCCAAGCGAGGGGAGACGCAAGATGTTGCGTCTCTGCGGGGGCTTTCCTGCGCGGCGCCGCCGATCCGAGCGTTCGACGTGTTGAGTCCGGTCAGTGTCACGCAGCTTCGACCGGGTGTGTTGGTTTACGATCTGGGCCAGAACGCGGTGCTGATGCCTCGTCTGAGGGCAAGGGGGCCGGCCGGTTCGGTCGTGAGGATCATTCCTGCCGAGCTGCTCAACAGAGATGGCTCCGTGGATCGCCGGTCGGTCTCCGGAAATCGGCCAGGCTATTGGCAGGACACGCTGGCCGGCGGTGACAGCGAAACATGGTTCCCACAATTCTTCTATCACGGCTGCCGCTATCTTCAAGTCGAGTGCATGCCGGCAGAAGTGGGCGGCCACCTTCCGACCGTCGAAGCCATCGAAGGTGTGGTTGTTCACTCGTCCTCGCCGCCGGCGGGGGAGTTTGCC